>JAWOGE010000179.1:0-13317 GCA_046497165.1 bacterium
TCTGATATGAAAAATGTTACAGTTGTTCACGGAGAATCATCAGATGTCGAAAAGCTTTTTTTTCTACTGAAAATACCTTCTGCGGACATTATTTTTGCCGATTTGGGTGTTAGCTCACATCAATTTGATACTGATGAAAGAGGTTTTTCATTTTCAAATGATGGGCCTCTCGATATGAGAATGAATATTGAAAACAAGACAACGGCCGGAGATCTTATAAAAGAGAAGACGGTGGAAGAACTTCAGAACATATTGAGTCGTTTTGCTCAGGAAAGAGAATCCAAAAAGGTGGCCAGAGCTCTAAAGAATGCTGTTGAAAATGGAGCAGACACAACATTTGAAATTCGTGATGCTGTTAACGCCGCAAAGCGCTATGGTAAAAAAAGAAACAACGCTCATCTTGCAAAAATATTTATGGCTCTCAGAATGGCTGTGAACGATGAGACCGGACAGCTTGAAAAAATGCTGAAAAGTGGTTTCAAACTTCTATCTGAAAATGGTGTTATGGGGATTCTGACTTTTCATTCCGTTGAAGATAGAATTGTAAAAAGATTTTTCAGAGACAGAAAAAATTCTGTATCCATGGACGATGAAACTGAATATTGCGGAGATGTGGAAGTTTCAGGGCCTTTTAATCCTTCTGAAGAGGAGATCTCAAAAAACAGCCGATCCAGAAGTGCCCGGTTAAGAATTTTACGAAAAAACAACAAAAATAAAAGGAGGCAGTAAAATGGCAAGTTATGTCAACATAAGCTATGGGAAATCTAAAAGCAGATGGTTTTCGGAGATATTCCTTCTCAGAAGGGCCCGGGCCAAAGCAGATGTTTTTTCTCTGAAAATGTTTGCTGTTATGCTCATGGTTTTTATAACAGCTGCTCTTCTTCTTCTGTGTTCTTTTTTGAAGTCTTATGAGAGAATGCAGCTTGTTGATATGAGAAGAAAAATAGAACGAAATCGGGATACTCAATTCGTTAGAAATGAAATGCAGGAAACATATTACAGAATAGTTTCAGATAAATCGCTCATGGAGCATGCCGAAGAAAAGGATCTCCGTGTGGTAACGAGGGAGCAGTTGCTTTCACTGAAATGAAAACAGTATTGCGTGAGAGAATGTGGTAAATGCAGAGAAAAAAGATAATATTTTTTGTTGCTATTGTCTGTTTAACTCTGGGTTTTACAGGCATGATCTATCGTGCTTATGTAATACAGATATTACGCCATGATAGACTGGATAAATATTCCCGAAATATAGAGGTTACAAGAAAAGTAAAGGGGCCCCGTGGAGACATTTATGACAGAAATGGTGAGGTGTTGGCGTATTCACAACCCAAAATCGACATAGCTGTGGATCCTTCCGGAATTAAAGATAAGGATTATATGGCTTCAGTGCTGGCGGATGCTCTGAATTTGTCCGAAAAAAAAATCAGAAAGATACTTTCAGGCAGAAGAAATTTTTATTATTTGATGAAAAATGCTGACTCCGGTGTTATTGATGCAATTCGTTTTGCAAAACTTGAGGCTCAGAAGAAAATAAAAGAAATAAAAAGAAAAGAAGGCGTTGATAAAGAACAGATAACTCTTTTAAATAACAGAGTTTCAAGTTTTGATTACATTGTTTTTGTAAACGATTATAAACGAGTTTATCCCAGAGAAACCCTTCTGGGAAATGTCTTAGGATTTGTCAGTAAGTACAGTGGAAAGGGTGTGGCAGGCATAGAACATCGCTACAATGAATTTTTAAAGGGTGAGGAGTTTGAAGTGAAACGCTTCAGAGTTCCCGGGGCCGGCGAAGGTGTTCTTGAGGTTCAGAAAGAGATTGACAGACAAGACAGAACGGAACTTTATACAACCATAGACAGTAGGATACAGTTCATAGCCGAAGACGCTCTTTCCAGAATGGTTCGTGAAAAAAAAGCAAAATGGGGTGCGGCAATTGTAATGAACCCTTCCACCGGTAAAGTGCTTGCCATGGCAAATTATCCTTCTTACAATCCTCAGTTTTACAACAAAACAAAACCTGCGGAAAGACGCAACTATGCTCTCAGCAATCTTTTTGAGCCGGGTTCGACAACAAAGGTGTTCACAGTGCTCGGAGCTGTCAATGAGAATATACTAAAACCCAATGAACTTATATTCTGTGAAAACGGCAGATTCAGATACGGAGGAAGCTGGATTCGGGATCATAAAGATATGGGATGGACTACGGCAAGTGATATTATAAAATATTCAAGTAACATAGGTGTAGTCAAAATTGCCGATAAGATGGATGCATCAAAACTTTATGAATATCTCTCTCTTTTTGGGCTGGGAAGACCTACAAAAATAAATATTCCGGGCGAATCCTGGAAAAAAATCCGACCGTACAACAAATGGTACCCGATTGATAAGGCCAATATCTCTTTCGGACAGGGTTTTTCTTTGAATCTTATGCAGCTGACACGGGCTTTTGCCGCTCTTCACAATGGAGGGGTGTTGTGGAAGCCGGTAATTGTGGATAAAATAGTCAACAGAAAAACGGGAAAAACTCTTTATCAGGCAATTCCTGAACCGGAACGAATTAATTTTAAATATAATTCTGACAAAAGAGTTATTGAAATGATGCGTGAAGTGGTGGAATCCGGAACAGCGAGGCGTGCTGCTGTAAGTGGATTGAGTGTGGGAGGGAAAACAGGGACCTCCCAAAAATATGATATAAAACGGGGCAGGTATAGTTGGAAAAAAGTTGACTGTATTTTTGCCGGTGCGGTACCTTTGGAAAATCCTGAAATGGTGATAACGGTAATTGTTGATGAACCGGCCGGAAGAGAGTACGGAGGGACGGCCGCAGCACCTGTTTTTGGAGAAATAGCTCGCAGAAGTCTTCCTCTTCTCGGAGTTTATCCATCCGGCGAAGATGGTGATAAAGATAAAGATAAATATAAAAAAGAGAAAGACATCAAACTTTATGAGGAGGGAAACATCGCCAAGCCTGTTGCTTCTAAAAAGAGTGCAGAGCGAGTGGGACGCTTTGATATTGTGGCAGTTCCTGATCTCCGGGGAATGCGTATTGCGAAGGCCATACATGTCATAAATCAGAGCGGACTTGAGATGGCAGTTAATACGAGCAGATCTGATAAAATCATTGATCAATATCCTTTGCCCGGAGAAGCTGTTTCTTTCGGAACGATTATAACGGTTGACACTGAGAAAGATTTTTCTGAAAAAGAGGAGATAAATCCTTGAAACTTGAAAAGATGTTTTCATATCTTAAAGATTTTGTTGTAAAGACGGGGAAAGGCGTGGTTTTCAACAATGAAATTGAGGACATTACGGTCGATTCCAGAAAGGTTTCCCGTAACTCGGCTTTTTTTGCTGTCACCGGGACTAAACTCGATGGGCATGATTACATAAAAGATGCCTTTGCAAATGGTGCATCGGTGGTTTTTGGGGAAAAACCTCTTAATGTTGAAAAATATATAAGAGTAACTGATGTGGAAAAAGTTCTTTCTGTTATTTCAGAGCCTTTTTACGGTTTTCCTCAGAAAAATATCTCTTCAACAGCAATAACAGGTACAAACGGAAAAACAACGGTTGCTCATATTATACACAAAATGCTTTCCGGTAAAATGAAAACCGGTCTTGTGAGCACAACATGCTGCAGAACCGGAGACAGAGAATTCGATATTCCCAACACAACACCTTTTATATGGGACTGGTACAGAATTCTTGCTGAAATGCGTGACAGTTCTGTGCAGCATTTTGTAAGTGAAGTGAGTTCCCATGCACTTCAGCAGGGAAGGGTTAAGGGCAGTTTATTCAATACGGCTGTTTTTACAGGATTCAGCAGAGATCATATAGATTTTCATGGCAGTATGGATGCTTATTTCAACTCAAAGAAGAGATTGTTTGAAGATTATATTCTTTCCGGAGGACGGGCGGTAATAAATGCAGACGATGAAAAATCCGGAGAGATAGCAGATGCAGCAGAAAAAAACGGGGCAGAAGTAAGTTTCTTTTCCATGGCAGATCCGGATGCTCATCTTTTTGTGGAAAAATATTCTGTTACCGAGCAGAAAACTTTGAAAGTTAAAATGAGATACAATTCTGAAGTATACGAATTGAATCTTCCGATGGTAGGTGTTTTTAATATAAGAAATGCGATGGCTTCTGTTCTCGCAGTTTCAGAATATCTGTCCATTAATGAGGCTTTGACAGTTCTGGAAAAGGGTGTGAAAGTCCCGGGAAGAATGGAAAGGGTATCTTCGGATGCCAATGTTTTTGTGGATTATGCACATACTCCCGATGCACTTGAAAATGTGCTTGAAAGTCTCGAAGAGTTTAAATCAGGAGGAAGAATAATAACAGTTTTTGGAGCCGGCGGAGACCGTGATAAAGGGAAAAGACCGCAAATGGGAGCTATTGTGGAAAAATACAGTGATATTTCGATAATTACCAACGACAATCCAAGAACTGAAAACCCACTTGAAATAATTGATAATTTATCTTCGGGTATGGTGGAAAACTGTTTTATTGTGATTCCGGATAGAAAAAAAGCCATAAAAAAAGCTGTGGAGTGTATGGGGGAAAAAGATATAGTTCTTATTGCCGGAAAAGGTCATGAGGAGTATCAGATAAACGGAAATGTTAAAAATTACTTTTCTGATCGTAAAGAGGCACTTGATGCTATGAAAATCGGGGAGAGTCGATGATAAGTACACTTTTGATAGAAAAAACACTCGAGAACACTGGGTATTTCAGAAAACTCAAACCTGCGTTGATGGGAAAAGTTGTCATAGACAGCAGAAATGCAGAACCGGGTGATCTTTTTGTTGCTTTCAGAGGTGAAAATGTAGATGCACATGAATTTGTTCCGGAACTTCTCAGAAGAGGTGTCTGGTGTGCGGGGACTGAAAATATAAAAGGAGAGAATTATATAAAAATTGGTGATCAGATAAATTTTCTTCTCAGTCTTGCCGAAAATATGGAAATTTCTTCTTCAATTAAAACATTTGCAATTACCGGATCAAATGGAAAAACTTCAACTCGCGAGCTTCTTTCCTCTTTAATAAAAATGAACGGGTATGTTGTTCACAGTTCCGAAAAAAATTATAACAACTGTATAGGACTTCCGTTATCTTTGCTGAACAGACCTTTAAACTGTGATATGCAGGTTATTGAAATAGGTATGAATCACAAAGGTGAAATAGAGGAGCTTGTTAAAATTGCAAGCCCCGATTACACGGTAATAACCAACATAGGAACAGCACATATAGGCAATCTGGGATCTGAACAGGCTGTTGCGGAAGCAAAACTTGAGTTGTTTCGTTATTCAGGTGATGCTTCTGTTGTTGCTCGTATGGATGACTCCTACATATCCCGATGGGTTGAATCCGAAGGCGGAAACAGAGATGTTTATCCGTATGAGATATCTTTTGACAAAAGTGTTTATCCGGACTCTGTTCAGGATTTTATGTATGAAAATTATCTTACTGCCCGTGCTTGTGTTCGTGCTTCGGGGCTTAAAGATACCTTTTCAGTGGAAAAAGTGTTTTCATCAGCGTTTATTCCGGAACTCAGAGGTGATGTCAGGGTTTTTGGAAAAAGAGAGATACATCTTGATTGCTACAATGCAAATTTTGACTCCATGAAACGCTCCATAAATGATTTTGTAAGAAGATATTCGGGAAAAAACAGAAAACTTTACCTTGTTCTCGGAGAGATGAAGGAACTGGGAAAATTTTCAGAAAAATTTCATATTGAACTTGTAAAATTTGTAAAAAAGCTTAACATAGTAAGTGGAGCTTTTTTCATAGGAAATGAATTCGAAAAACCAAAACACCTGTTTCCTTTGAACGATGCTTTGATTTTTGTTCGAGAAATAACGGATTTTGTTTCGAAAATGCCTTCGGAGGGAGTTTTTCTTGTGAAGGGATCGCGTGGGAATCGACTTGAAAATATACTAAATTTAATTGAAAGCAGGGAAGCATGATTTTTTATCTGCAGGATTGGCTTAGAAATTATTTTACATTTTTCAATGTTTTTGGTTACATAACTTTTCGAACCTTTATGGCGGTTATAACGGCATTTCTGATTTCAATGTTTATCTATCCCCGTTTCATAGCTTGGATGCGTCGTGAAAAAACCGGGCAGAATATAAGAAAAGAGGGCCCTTCAAGCCATTTTGTAAAAAAGGGAACCCCCACCATGGGCGGACTTGTTATTTTACTGTCAATTATTATCAATATTTTTTTATGGACAGACTTTATTTTTAACTCCTATGTTCAGCTTGTGACTTTTACTGTCATTGCTTTCGGAGCTCTGGGATTCTACGATGATATTCTAAATGTTATGGGTAAAGAAGCATTGGGATTGAGAGCCCGTAAAAAGCTTATAGCACAAATAGTTATATCGCTTATTTTCATGTTTTTTCTCTACGGTATGAAAGATTATTCAACTGAACTTATTGTTCCGGGAATAAAGGCTTTATCTCCGGATCTCGGCATATGGTACATCCCTTTTGGAGCTCTTGTTATTGTGGGAACATCCAATGCTTTTAATCTGGCTGATGGAATGGATGGGCTTGCCGTGGTTCCCGGTCTGATTTCAATGGTGCTTCTCACTGTAATGGTTTATATAGTCGGACATGCGACTTTTGCCGGTTATCTTCACCTTTTTTTCATAGCCGAGGCGGGAGAGCTCGCCATAATGGCCGGAGCTCTCATGGGGGCTTCGCTGGCTTTTTTATGGTACAACTCATATCCTGCTGAAATATTCATGGGAGATACAGGTTCTCTCACCATAGGTGCTTTTATGGGCATGTTCACTCTTATAACTAAAACGGAACTTCTTTCAATTATTTTCAATGGTATTTTTGTAATTGAAGCGTTGTCTGTGATTCTCCAGGTTACGCGTTTTAAAATTTCCGGCAGGCGATTTTTTCTGATGGCACCTATACATCATCATTTTGAAATGAAAATGAAGGGAAAAAACAAAGAGCCCAAGATAGTAGTGAGATTCTGGATTGTTGCCATACTGCTGGCGATTTTATCAATATCTTTGATAAAGGTGAGGTAAAGATGAAGATAGTTATGCTGGGTGCCGGAATTACAGGGAAAGCTGTGAGAGATTATATTGTGCGGCATACAGATGACAGTGTTGTTTTGTATGATGACAGTTTCGATTCGGAAAGAGGAGATGACAAAAACCGGGCAAGTGGCGGAAAGATACCTCCCGGCATTGAACTTATAATTAAAAGCCCCGGGATTCCTCCGGATCATCCTGTTCTGAATTTGGCGTCTGAAGAGAGTATCCCTGTGAAAGGTGCCATGGAATATGCGGCAGAGAGACTTTCCGGTGAAACTGTAATTGCTGTGACCGGGACCAACGGTAAAAGTACAACGGTTTCTCTCATAGGTGATATGCTTAAAAAAGATGGTAAAAATGTTTTTGTAGGTGGTAATATCGGGAATCCTCTTGTGAATGCTCTTAGCGACAAATATGACTTTATAGTTACTGAAATAAGCAGCTATCAGCTTGAGAATCTGAAGAGTCTTTGTCCGGATGTGGGGCTTATACTCAATGTGACCCCTGATCATCTTGATCGTTATAACAATTACGAAGAGTATGTGATAACCAAAGCGTCCCTTTCAAAACTCATAAAACCGGATGGTGTTCTTGTTCTTAATGGCGGGGACGAAACACTGTGTCATGCCGTGTCGTCCTATTCCGGAAAAGTTCGTTATTTTTCTGTGGGAGGCAGAAGTGATATTTTTTATGAAAACGGTATAATATCTCATGAAAATTTTTCTTTTCCGTTTGAGGAGTCGACTCTTGATGGAGAACACAATATTGAAAATATAATGGCAGCTTATCTTGCTGTGAAAGATTTCATATCGAACAAGGATTCCTGTGCGAAGGCGTTGCGTAAGTTTACTCCGCTCAGACATCGTATGCAATATGTGGATACAGTCAAAGGAGTGGTTTTTTTCAATGATTCCAAAGGAACCAATGTCGGTGCTGTTGAAAAATCTATGAAAGGTTTTGGAAGTGGTGAACTTGTTCTTATTTGCGGTGGTCGTGACAAGGGAAGTAGTTACAGCCCCATCAGGCTTCTTGCGGAGGAACTTTGTACCGGTGTTGTGGTTATGGGTGAAGCGGCTGATAAAATAGCTTCTTTTTTTGAAGATTTTCCTGAGTTTAAACATGCTTCCGATATGAAGGATGCTGTGAGAAAAGCCTTTGAGATTGCCAGACCGGGAAACACTGTTTTGTTTTCTCCTGCATGTTCCAGCTTTGATATGTATAAAAATTTTATTGAGAGAGGAGAAGATTTTATGAATGAAGTCCTGAAGTTGAAACGGAGTCTATGCGTATGAAAAACTCTGTGAAGTTATTCTTTACTTTGTTTTTTCTGCTGGTTGTTTTCGGGATGGTTATGGTTTTCAATGTGAAGGTTTTCACCACGGATGTTCCTGAACAGAAAGTCTGGAGTATAATTTCAGGACAGGTGCTTAATTTTTCTCTTGCGGCAATTTTGTTTATGGTTGCTTATCTTGTAAATCTGGAAATTGCTGAAAAATGGATAAAAATCATTATGCTTTTTACTCTTTTGCTTCTTACAGCCACACTGATTATAGGTGTTGAAATAAACGGAGCTAAAAGATGGATAGATCTGTATTTCATGAGAATACAGCCATCTGAATTTGCTAAAATTACTGCTGTAATATATCTTTCCGAGGTTATATGCAATAAAAGAGATAGAATAGGGCTTTTCAAAGAACTGATTTATCCTTTTGCATTGATTTCCATTATGGTTCTTCTTATTTCCATTGAGGATCTTGGCACAGGAGTTCTTATTCTCGGGGTTTCCGTATTCATGCTTTTAATGGGAGGTATGCGTTTTAAATATTTTGGTATACTGGCTCTGATGGCTGCAGGTGTTATTGTTATTCTGATAGCAATGAGACCTTACCGTATAAACAGACTGAAAACTTTTCTGGATCCATGGGAATATAAACAGGATTCAGGGTATCAGCAGGTTCAGTCAGAAGTTGCTTTAGGAAGAGGCGGTCTTACAGGAGTGGGATTCGGTAATAGTCAGCGTAAGAAAAAATACCTTCCGGAAGCAGCTACTGATTTCATATTTGCTGTAATAGGAGAGGAGTTCGGATTTATCGGATCGGTGTCTTTAATACTTATGGTTATGCTTTTTTTCTATCTGGGGAGCTCCTTTGCCTTTTCTGTGGAGTCACCTTTTGCTTTTTATATAATATCAGGTTCCATTATGATACTTACAATGCAGGCACTTTTTAACATAGGTGTTGCTTTGTCTGTAATTCCCAACAAGGGACTGCCTCTGCCTTTTATAAGTTATGGAGGTTCGTCGTTACTTTCAAGTTCCATATTGGTGGGGCTTATTATGAACGCTGCTGTGACGGGCAGCAGGCATTATGAATATTGAGGTGTTTTTGTGGAAAAAGATAATATGAGCACAGTTGTTTTTGCCGGTGGCAAGACAGGGGGACATCTTTTCCCCGGACTTGCCGTTGCTCATGAAATGCGGAATAGAGGGCATGAAGTCGGTTTTATAGGTTCTGCAGGAGGACTTGAGGAAAAATTGCTGCCGAAAACTCCTTTCTTTCTTGAACTGATAAAAGTGGGAGGTCTCAAAGGAAAAAATTTTTTGGAAACAGTTAAAAACATTATGATACTTCCTGTTTCGCTACTTCAAGCGATGCTTGTTATAAAGAAATACAAAGTTGATGTTCTTGTTTCTCTCGGAGGTTATGCTGCCGGACCGGCAGCCCTTGCTGCAAAAATATGCGGTTGCCGTGTAGTGGTTATGGAGCAAAACGCAATTCCCGGTATAACCAACAGAATCATAGGCAGATTTTCTCATAAAAACTGTCTTTCTTTTCCCGATGAAAAAGCTTTTTTCAATTCGGAAAAATCTGTTGTAACGGGAAATCCGGTCAGAAAAGAGATATATAATGCATCTCCTGCTGAAATAGATACAGATAAGCCCGTATGTGCGGTTTTTGGAGGAAGTCAGGGTGCAGTTTCCATGAACTCTGTTATTTTGAAAATGTTTGAAGAAAACAAAAACCTTGTATCCTCGGTTTTTATGCTTCATCAGGCAGGCAGTTTGGACAGAGAGCGTGTTGAGAATTTTTACATAGATAAGGGCATAGAAAATATTACTTCTGATTTTTTTGACAATATAGGCAGTTTTTATAAAAGAGCTGATTTAGTTGTGTGCAGAGCTGGGGCAACAACCATCGCTGAACTGGTGTCTCTGGGAAAATATGCTGTTTACATACCTTTGCCTCATGCAGCGGATAACCACCAGTACCATAATGCCCGTGCTGTAGAAAAAATATCCATGGGTGAAATAGTGGATCAGACCCATGAAAAAGCTTCTGAAAAGCTTGCTGATATTGTTTTTTCTTTGTTAGAAGACAGAGATGTTTTTCTAAAACACGAAAAAACGGAAGTGTCAGCAGCGACTGGCTGTGTTGCTGATGAAATTGAAAATATCATGTGTAAAGAGGGGGCTTTATGACACATGTTCATTTTATGGGAATAGGCGGAACCGGTGTCAGTGGACTTGCATTGATGGCCATACATAAAGGGTATGAAGTTTCAGGCTGTGATCTGAAAACTTCACCCTATTTGAAAATGGTTGAAGAAAACGGTGTTCCTTGTTTTACCGAACACTCCGCAGAACATCTTGAATCTGTGGATATAGTTGTTCATTCAACTGCTGTTTCTCCGGATAATCCGGAGCTTAAATCGGCTCGTGAAAAAGAGATCGATGTTTTTTCAAGGGGGGAGTTTCTCTGGGAGCTTGTTAAAGATGATGAAACAGTAGGCATAAGTGGAAGTCACGGAAAAACCACTACTACCTGGATGCTTTATCATATTTTCAGGAGAACAGGTAACAAAGCTTCGATTTACGCAGGTGGAAAAAGTTCTCATATTTCGGCTCAGTGCTCTGAAGGTCCCTGGATAATTGAACTTGATGAAAGTGACGGTTCGGTTTTTAAGGCTTTTCCCGATATTCTTCTCATAAACAATCTTGAAATGGAACATCCTGACTTTTATGCTGATGAACATGACTTGAAAATTAAATTTAAAAATTATATTAACAAATGGATTGAAGATGATCGCAGGCTGATAATAGGTAGTGAATATTCAACAGGAAGCGAACTAGTTGATTTTTACGATAGTAAAACATTTCCTTCAAGCAGAGAAATTATGTCACGCGCATCATTTTCCACAAAAGAAGGAGTTGAGTTTATATATCAGGGCAATGAACTTTTTATGATAACCGATTATGGTGAATTTTTTGTGGGGAATATCATACAGCCGCCATATATGTTGCAGAATAAGTGTGCGGCAGTTTTGGCTTTTCATGAATATTTTGTTAGAAAAGAAGGCAGAGTTCCCTCTATCCCTTCCGACATATGGACAGATCTTCCAGGTATAGAAAGGCGTTTTCACAAAGAGGGCATTTACAGAGGTGTTTCTTTAATAAGTGATTATGCCCATCATCCTTCTGAACTCAAAGTTATTTTAGATAGAGCACTCAATGAAAATATGAATTTCGGAATAGTTTTTCAGCCTCACAGAATTTCCAGATTCAGAACTTTTTTTGAAGATTTTGAAGAGGTTTTGCGTAACATGGATCCGGTTATAATTCTTCCCACTTTCAGTGCCGGAGAAAAAATTGATCTGGACCCTGCATCAAAACTTGCTGAAAGACTTCAGAATTTTTGTGAAAATGTCATGTTTATGCCTTCCGTTGATTATGCCGTTGATTATTTCAGAAAAAATATCTCCTCATTTAAAATAAACACACTTATTTTTGCCGGTGCCGGAGACATAGATAAAATATACAGGAGACTTCTTAAAGATGAAATTTAAACCGCAGGCTCAGTTGACCCCGTTTTTTACTTTGAAAACTGTTGATTCCAGAGGTGATATCTATGTACCCGAGTCTGTGGACGATGTTCTTGTTTTTACAGAAAGACATGAATTTTTTCATGTTCTCGGGGGCGGTTCCAATGTTATTGCCGGTTCAATCTCTTCTCCGGTTCTTCTCATGGGAAAATATGAAAGTTCAACAGAGACAGAGATGATTTCTTCAGGTGAAAAGGTCAGGGTTCAGGTTCCGGCAGGGCTTCAGGTGGCAAAATTGTTGTTTTATTCAGAAAAAAATGGTCTTTCCGGAGTTGAGTTCATGGCGGGGATTCCCGGTACTGTAGGTGGGGCTGTTTTTGGAAACTCGGCTCCAGAAGGTGAGAGTTGGGATGGAATAGTAAAAGAGATTATTTATGCTGAAAAAGGTGAGCTGAAAAAAATGAAGCCGGAGTTTTCATACCGTTCGCTGGAAAACAGTCCTGTAGAAAGCTTTGTAATTCTTGCTGTAGAGCTTGAACTTGAAATAAAAACAAACTCTTATGTCGAAAACCGCATAAAAGATTTTTCTGCCCGACGAATGAAGATTCCGTTTCCAAGTGCGGGTTCGTTTTTCAGAAATCCTCCCGGTAAAAAAGCGGGAAAACTTATTGATGAAGCTGGAATGAAAGGATTCTCTGTGGGAGGAGCTGCGATTTATGAAAAACACGCCAATATTGTAATAAACAAAGGCGGAGGAAGTAGCGAAGATTTTCGTAAATTGGGCAAAACAATAAAAAAAGAGGTCTATAATAAATACGATGTTTTTTTGAAAGAAGAGGTGACATTCTGGCCATGCTTATGAAAAAACTTAAAAAAGAAACACATATAGTTGTTCTGATGGGGGGATTGTCCGAGGAGAGAGAAGTCAGCCTCGAAACTGGAAAGAAAGTGTTCGAATCACTTAAAGATGAAGGATATAAAAATGTTGAAACTCTTGATATGACCCGTTCGGTTGGAAAAGAACTTGAAAAAAGAACCCCTGAGGTGATTTTTAACGCTCTTCACGGAACCTACGGAGAAGACGGTCGTATACAGGGTATGCTGGATTTAATGAATATCCCCTACACAGGTTCCGGTGTCACAGCATCTGCAATTGCCATGGATAAAATATATTCTCGTGCTTTTATGAAACATCTCGGTATCTCTTGTGCAGAAGCCCGGATAATGAATCTTACAAAAGAAAGCAAACCGCCGTTCTCTTTCCCTTTTGTTGTCAAGGACCCCAGAAACGGTTCAAGCAGAGGTGTTTTCATAGTGGACACAATGGAGAAGTGGAATGAAGCCGTGGATTATTTCTCCTGCGGTTTTCCTGTTGTCGTTGAATGTTTTTTTTCAGGAAGAGAAATAAATGTTGCTGTTATGAATGACAGTGTGATG
>JAWOGE010000223.1:0-5065 GCA_046497165.1 bacterium
ATCACGACCTCGAAATATTGCGTGAAATTGCATCAGGTTATAAAAGTGCCGACAGATTCCTTTCCGATTTCATACTGGAACCTCCCGACAGTTCCATAAACACACAGACATTTTCGCCTTCGGGAAAAATTGAAACCCCGGAAGAAAATATGCTTACACTTTCCACAATTCACTCTGCCAAAGGTCTCGAGTGGGATATGGTAATAGTTCCGCACCTTCTCGAAGGACTCTTCCCCTCTTTTCACTCTATTGACAAATTTTTTGAAATTGAGGAGGAAAGACGACTTTTTTATGTAGCCTGCAGCCGTGCAGGCAAAGAAATAATCCTGACACTGCCTCTGAACTATCATTCTCGCGGGAAAAAACTCTGTATGCCCAGCAGATACCTGCGTGAAATCCCCCCTGAACTTTACAGTTATATTGATTAATCAAATTCAGATGTATCAATAATTACGGGGACAAGTACATTGTCATTGAATATCTCTCCCCTTTCTTTAAAGTTTCTGTTTGTTGTTATTATTATGGATCCCTCTTCGTAACAAAACTAATCCATATTTTCTTAAATTTCTTACTCTGCAAGTTATTCCGGTTGTATTGTAATGCTCCAGTACCAAAGGGGTCGGTGAAATGTTAGTTTGTGAAACTGAGATCACTTTCGCGGTCGGTTAAATCATTCAGGGATACACCCCTCCCCTTCAATGGTAAAAAGAGATGCAGGATATTCCATTCCGTCATCTGCCGGATTGAGTTCATCCTTCATCCACACATCATCTACAACATATTTGTAAGCATGCTCTCCACAAGTGAAAGTAGATGCGTTTAAAGTCACTGAAAAGTAACCATCGCTGTAAGACATCGCTATTCCGCCAGAAATATCCCATGCCGGTTTTGTGAAGTCACCGACTAGAAAAACATTTCCACCTGGAGGAGGAACATGATAAAAGGTAATATTCATGCCGTCAATTACCGGTGAAACGGTGGGAAGTCCGCTATCTCCAGTATCGCCAGTGTCGCCGCTATCTCCTGTGTCTCCAGTATTTCCTGTATCACCAGTATCACCAGTATTTCCAGTATCTCCCGTGTCTCCTGTGTCAGTATCAGCATCAGTATCAGTATCAGGTTGTTCCGCATCAGTATCAGATGTTTCTTCGGCCTCACAGTTGTAATTATTAAATGTATATCCGTCAGGACAGAGACCGTTTAGCTGAGTTCCACCCCTCACACAGCGGATATAACCTCCTTGCTCTCCATTAAAAAGCTTAGGGTATCGGTAATTAACTGCCCATCGAAATTGCCAGTCATAAAAGTCTCCGCCATATTCTGTTGATCCTGTACTTACAGAAAATGAGCTACTCAGATAATCAAGCCCGGCAAATACATAATTCTCAGATCCAAGCGGAATTCCTCTCAGTCCTTCTTTCCAGTAGTATCCACCAGCTGGACCGGCATCTTTTTCATAACCTTCAGGATCACATTCAGGACATCCTCCATCGTGAGGCGAACACCATGTTCCGTCTTCAATCGTACAGGACCCACCCGTTTCAAGCTCATCACAACCGTCAACTATTGAGCGGAGTTCGTCAATTGAAGGAAGATACCAGTCAGTGTGACCCCCGATATCAAGATCTTCGCAGTATTCAAAAGCATCTTCAGTATTCTCCCTAATTAGACGCTCATCCAGCGTGGGATTCTGCCACATAAGTCCCGTGTCAGGGTCAGTCCATACAGGAGAACATGCTGCCTCATCCTGGCCTGGATTTGCAATTGTCCAGCAGTTATCTTCCGCATTAACGATTCCGTCACCATCCTGATCGAGAATTTTATCTAGGTCGGGAACTTTCGCATCACTTTCAAGTGCATCAAATCTGTCAGCGAGGTTTTTCTCTATCAGTCCCGGATAAAGAACCATAGGAATCGGCTCGTTATCTTCGTTAACCTCAAAATACTCAGGAACTGTCAGAGCATTTTTCAGTTTATCCACCATATCAGTTTTAAGTTCACCATCATCAGCCAGATCGACTGAGATCTTATTTATAAGTTCCTGAACTCCGGCCTCTCCGTTTTCATCCACATAAAAAGCTGTGTAGATGATCACAGAAGAAACTGCGAAAAGATAGGCATTATCATCGTTATCACCACCCTGAAGTGTGAGATCTGTTGTATTTCCGGAAAGTTTGAAGTCATCAGGACCGATCGGTAGAGCTTCTACAATTTCACCTTCTGCCTGAGCAACGGCTTCATCCATCGTCTTTCCGTCTTTTATTAAAGTTTTCACCCTGTTGTAGATAAGATGTGTCAGCAGATTAAGATGTGCATCCTGTTTTCCTGAAGTCTTTATTTCGTAAAAAGCCCTGAGAGTCAGATTTGATGCTGAAAGCTCACCCTTGACCTCATTGAAGTAGAAACCTGTTCCTTCAAGTGAAACAAATCCCGAAGCATCAAAATCGACCTCAAACTCACCCAGATCGTTAATCGTTTGAGTGCTAAACTGCTGTCCTGTCGGATTTCCATCGCCGTCAACGGGTGATATTGTAATTGATGAACCAAGAACAAAAGGCCCCTTCTCAACTGAACCGCTGAGTGTAACAGCTACGATCTCGTCAGAATCGTCCTGCTCATTGTCAGTTTTTTCAGCATCATTTTCCGTAACATCACTGTCACTTACAATTGATGAATCCTTACTCTGATCGTCTTCGCTCCCATTATCGCCACCGCATCCGACCATCAGAAAGATTACTAGAATTAATGAAATAAGTTTCATAAAACTCTCCTTTTTTGGTAATTGTCGTTTTGCAGAAAATTATAACAAATTATTTAAGATCAGTCAAAAAAATAAAACCTGAATCGTTCGATTCTGAGTTAGAAAACATGGGAAAAAATTTTGATTCAGAAGAGTTACACAAAATCTGAGGTTCACCCGAAGGTTAATCGGCGATTCTTGTAACTTCTTAAGAACAGAAGGCTTTTTCATTTTTCAATGAGAGAGTCGGACGGTTCAGGTAAAAATGTTTACAAAATTTTAACCGAAAAGATGGAGAGAAGGAAAAAACGGCCGAATTGGTATTAATTTTTGTTGTTTTCACTGACAGAGGAACTTCTCTGTATGATAAAGATCATTAAAGAGAAGACAGTGCCCACAAAAGAAACAAGAATAATTGGAAGTACTGGAGATTTTCCTTCTAAAGAAATTAACAGCCTGATAACAGCGGCGACAAAAACAGATATACGCAGAAAAAAATCAAAAAATGAATCCACGCCCCCCCGCAAACTGAAAATAAGAACAGAAATAATATGGATGATAATGGCAATAAAAAACATAATGGAAGTTATTTTCATTCTGTTTTCCAAGTAAAACTCATAAACCGATTCAAGGTAAGGATTTGTCTCAACCACAGCTTCATCTATTGAAGAGAGTTCGACTATTCTGTCGTAATCTGTTTCAAAAGTGAGAAAATAGATGGTTTTAACAGGAGGCATGTCATAATCATTGAAAACTTCCGATTCTATCATAAGCTTTTCCGATGTCAGAGAAGCGGTACAGTTTTTGTTTTTCATCTGACGGTCAACTACAGATCTGTCAGTGGTCACAAGAGTTGCAGGAAAACAATTTTCAAAAGTCGTAAAAAACATCAGAACATAAGAAACTGTTAAAATTGACAAAAAAAATGGCAGAAAAGTCAGCACCCCTACCAGACTTTTAAAAAGATACCGTATCTTATTTTTCATCTGAGGAGTATTGTTCGAAAAAATTTAGAAGAAGCCTGTTTGAAGAAAGTTTTCCTTTTTTAAGCAGTTCAACTCCCACAAAACGCATGCCGTTTGATATTCTTATGTTCCTGACTTTGAACACAGCTTTCGGTATTTCGGTTCCGTCGGGAAGAGAAAATTTGAGACTTATGGAATCATCCACGAAAATATTTGTGTTGCGCGTATAACGGGATCTGAAAAGAGCTCCTCCTTCACTGAGGTTGAGAAGATAACCTTCCTCTTTTATTTCTGATTCTTTCCCGTCAATGGATGTTACATTCAAAAGAGTGGCGGGGATATATGTCTGAATTCTTTCATGGCCTCTTGTGGCAACATCTGTTATTTTGTCAGGAAAAGTAAAGAAAAAAAGCGGCATGGGATGCATAATGGATTTTACAAGAGTTGTGTGAAACTGATAGAGACCGCTCTCCTTAGAAAATCTGCACCTGCACAATACTCCGCTGTTCCAGTTGAGATACTTTCCATTTACGGTGGGTATCTTCGTAATTATATAAGAATCTCTTTCCCAGCCGATGAGCGTAGTTCTTAGATCGGGTCCATTGGAATCAACCTCTTTTTTTAAATTTATCTGAGAGGCAACTTCAAGAAGATCCTTGCTACCGGGCATTTTTTTCTCCGTACATAATTAATTTTATTTTCTCTATCATAAACAAAAAATAAAGCAAAAAAACAGAAAAGTCATATCATACAATCCAAAAGATAAAATTAGAATTCTTCAAATTCATTTTTATCGTCAAGAAATGAATGTTTGTTATCATCGGGATCTATGCTGTCAAAAAAGTTGTCCTCTTTTTCATTTTCAGATTCTTTGTATGTGTCCGTAGTAAAAAGTTCTTCATTTTCATCTTCCGCTTTACCGAGTTCTCTCGTGAGAATTGTCTGATCATCCGTAAATTTGAACCTTTTAACATGGTCATTGAGATCTCTTGCTATGGAAGCCATATCCATGGCAGAACTCGCCAGCTCTTCAACAAGTGCGGCGTTTCTCTGTGTCACTTCATCCATTTGAAGAACAGATGCGTTTATCTGTTTTATTCCGTTCGCCTGCTCTTTTGAACGGTTTTCTATTTCACTCATCTCCTGTGAGTTGTTTTTTATGTGCATTACTACATCAATCAAAAGTTGAGATGTCTTATTTGTTATGTCCGTGGCATTATTTATATCATCTTCATTGTTCTCCACCAACTCTTTTATCTCTGTGGCAGCATCAGAACTTCTCTGAGCCAGGCTTCTGATTTCACTTGCAACAACGGCAAAACCACGACCTTCTTCTCCTGCCCTTGCAGCTTCAACAGCC
>JAWOGE010000258.1:0-2709 GCA_046497165.1 bacterium
TTTCTGTGAGAGCTCAGGCAGGATACGGCCCCGCAGGATCAAATCCGGAAGACAATCCGGAAATATGGACATGGTTTTCTGCTGAAGGGAACACCGGAGAAGGGGATGATGACGAATATATGGCAACAATCTCCGCTCCTTCGGATGCGGGAACATACGACTACGCTTACCGTTTCAGCACCGTTTACGGACACACATGGACATACTGTGATGACGGAAATGCAGACCAAGGTCCTCAGCTGCCGGGAGAGGGATCAGATGACGGATACAACCCTGCTCATTCCGGTGTTCTTACAGTCAAAGAGGAAATATTTATAAGCGAATATATCGAAGGAAGCAGTCATAACAAAGCCATTGAAATATATAATGGAACAAGTTCCGAGATCAGCCTCGAAGGTTATAGTGTAGAAACATATTTCAACGGAGCAACCTCACCCGCCAACACCATAGATCCGGGAACAGGCGATTGCGGAGGAAAACCACCCTGGCTGCGGGAGAAGTTATTGTCATATCTAACAGCAGTGCCGACGCCGACATATCCGATAAAAGCGACTGCACATCTTCAGTGACAAATTTTAACGAAGACGATGCAGTTGCCCTTTCAAAAAACGGCACTGTCATAGATGTAATGGGAACCATCGGTGTTCAGGGAAACCGGCATTTATTCACCCGCCTCCACATTTGATGAAAACGAATGGGATGAATATCCTCAGGACACATTCGACTATCCGGGCTCCCATGAAACTGAATAACATTTTTAAAAAAAGAGATACGCACTACTTCAAATAGTTTTGTCAATCCAGAGAATTACATATATTTTTCAAAAAAAGATTGACAAAAAACAGCATCCTCATATCATGAGTCGCGCATTGTTTTTATGATGCTCCTTTTCAGAACGGATCAGGGCCGGTAGCTCAGTTAGGTAGAGCAGCAGACTTTTAATCTGTTGGTCGAGTGTTCGATTCACTCCCGGCTCACCATCGAGGCGACCCATTGGTCTAGTGGTTAGGACTCCGGCCTTTCACGCCGGCAGCAGGGGTTCGAGTCCCCTATGGGTCGCCATTTTTTGATTCAGTTTTATTACGAAATCAGAAAGATGATTTTTTAGATCTTCATCTATGTAGCTTGAATCATTAATTTAAGGGTGGTATTGTAAATCTGCCGCTATTTTGCATGTGCAAAACTTGAGTTACACTTTACAACCATTCCGTCATAAGCAGGTTCCATAAAATCGGGAACTCTTTTTTTTATCTCTGAATAGTCATAACGGTGGTTCATGTGAGAAAGATAAACACGCCCGGGAGCAAGCTCTTTAGAAAGCGAAATGACCTCCTCAAGACACATGTGTTTATAGTGAGGATGAAGCACTGTAGAATTTATAACACAAACATCCAACCCTTTGAGTTTTTCTTTTGTTTCGGGAGATATGTCGCTGATGTCGGATACAAATGCGAAATCGCCGACTCTGAAACTTGAAACTACGGTTTCTCCGTGGTTATACGAAAGAGGTGTCAATCTGGATCCTTTGAAAAAGATATCTTTACTCTCAACAGGATTGAATGAAAAAAACGGACGGGACATATATTCATTTTCAGCAACAAGATAGCGAAATCTTGATTCTATTAATTCACGGGTATGAGGGTTTACAAAAAGAGGAAGGGGAGCTTTGTTTCTGAAGGAAAACATCCTGAGATCATCAATTCCTGCTATATGATCACTGTGTGCATGAGTAAGCCACAAAGCGTCAATATGCTTTATGCGGGCTTTAAGAAGCTGCGTTCTTATTTCAAAGGGGGCATCAACAAGAATTGAAAAATTATCACTTTCCACCATAAGAGAGTAGCGAGTTCTGATGTTCCGAAAATCTGTGGATTTGCATACCTTACAGTCACATAACAACTGCGGAGTTCCTGTGGAAGAGCCTGTCCCTAAAAATGTGATTTTCATTTAAAAAATTTCCTGAAAAATTTTCCTATTAATGAGCCTTTTTCTTCGTTGCTTTCTGAAGCAACAAGTGCTTTGAGGTCTTCGTGCTGACGAGCTAAAGAATCATAGCGTTGACGAAGTTCTTCCAGCTCTCTGTTCTTTTCAGAAAGTTCTCTGTCTTTTTTTTCAAGATCATCAATTTCTTCATCGACATCAGACTTTCGGTCATCGAAACTTTTAGAAATAACAGTCTCCATCCCGGAATCACAGGCGTCCCCTTTTGTCATAAGAATTTCAGTAGGAAAAATCGTTTCGAGTTTAGTCAGAACATTGTAAGATCCCGGCGAATCTCTGTAAATAAAGTGAAGTTTAACGCCGCCATTCTTCCTGACCGATTCACAGGCAGATTTAACATCGGAACATAAAACAGCTTTTATTTTTATAACATTTCCGTTGACAGTTACCGGACAGACAAAAAAACTGCTGTCTTTGTTTTTATCAATAATCATAGACACTTTTCGTGGAGGCTCTATTTTACGCAAAATATCCTTGAAAATGAGATAGACATGTGCTGTTTCATCGTTTTTAATGAGAGTTATACTGTTGTATTTGTCCCAGAGATCTATGAGCCTGAGTTTTTTGCCGCCGGAATCAGCTTTAGCAGAATTTTTTTCCTTTTTATCTTCGCAGGATTTTTGCAATTTTTTTTCAGAAGAGTTGTCAGAACCTTTATAAAAAGAGGGTTTGTCCTCCTCAGCTGAATCTTTCGGAATTACTCCTAAA
>JAWOGE010000283.1:0-2991 GCA_046497165.1 bacterium
TCAGCTGTTGGTGATATAAAAGTACTCAGGTATTCTCCCCCGAGCACCCCGATACCAAGCCCGATATGCCGCATATTCAGTTTTTTCGCATAGCCAATAGCAGATTGCATATCTGAAAACGGTACCGCTATAGCAGATTCATCCTCTTCAATAGGATGGAGCTTAACCACAGCCTGCGTACATATTCCTTGAATAGGAGGTCCTGTTTTACTAAATCCGTAAAGGTTAGGAGCATCCCTCTGTGAAAGGGCAAAAATATCACCCTCCTTTGAAACGAACTCCGCATCGATAATACTGTCGGCGCCAGTTCCGTAAGAACTTGAGAATAAAGAAAATAACCCTGAGCACATAATATTGGCACAATAAAGTGCCGAAGGCTCAGCAGCATTTACCCGGTAGCCGCGTGCTACAGCTTCCTTCTGAAGTTCAAAAGCACTTATACCCGCACCAATAGTAACAGTACGGTTGCTGGTATCAAACTTCATCTTCTTCATTCTAATGGTATCAATTATAAGCCCTGTCCCTAATACGAAACCCATTGCAGAGGAGCCATTTCCTCTTATAGTGTACTCCACCCCTTCTCGCTGGCAAAGTTTTACAATTTCGCTTACCTGATGCGTATCACTTGGAACAACCACATATCTGGGCATCGTTTCAGATGAGTTTGGAAATGGATCGTTTGCGTAGGCAACTAAAAGGCCTGGATCGTTGGTGGCATATTTGTCACCGGTTATTGACCTGAGCTTGTTCAGAAATTCATCGGAAGGAACCACTAACGGTTCATTGGACTGAAGATAGTCATCAAGATACCTCTTCAATGTTTGAAATACGAAAAAAGGCCTAAGTTCATTTATAAAATAACACTGAGTATCGCAGACGCCACAGAGGGTACATTCATCGGCCACCTCCACAATTCCGGTTGTAACAGGAATCTTTTTTTCCAATACAGCAGCGGTTATATCCATCATCCCCTGAGGGTAGAAAGAAATAAAATGGTTTTTTTCGCCAGACGGACATACGCCTGTTCCCAGAAAATCTACTTTACACATTGCATAGTGCCTGCAACGGCGGGCTGTATGCATGACTCCACCCACACTCCCCTCTAATTGACTGTTATTGCTGGAATCACACATGACATCTCCTTGTTTGCTTTGATTACTTGTATATGTTAGCTGATTGAAGCCTCACCTGTCAAGAAATTAAAAAATTTATAGAAGTGTATGTTGTCCAACGACAACTCAAAATATGGAGGACATGCAAAACAGCATGGCAAAGGGATTTTTCAATGAGAGAGTCGGACGCTCCAGGTTGTATTAACATCGGGTTCAACGAAACGATTCTTATACCAAAGAGTGTAAAAAGGAGCTACAGGATATTATAAGTATCCGCTATGCGTATTATGAAACCCCATTATCGCACAGGATGTATCTGTGCACTGTCCCCGCATAAAAACAACGGATTTTTCTTGCACAATAATGTTGATGCGGTATATTCGTTTCAACTGAAGGAGTTTATCATGGCTGTACGGCAAAATTCCGATTCTGAAAAATCATCTTCTGAAATTCATAAGCTGTATAAAAATCGCGGTGTTCGATTTTCAGAGCCTTTTGTACTCTGGTTCACCGGTCTTTCGGGGTCTGGGAAAAGTACTCTTTCTGAAAAAATGTTTCGTTATCTCAAGGAAAAGGAGTTTCTCATTGAGCATCTTGACGGTGATGCTGTAAGGGAGGTTTTTCCTGCCACAGGTTTTACAAAAAATGAAAGAGATATGCATATAAAACGGATAGGATTTGTTGCTTCTCTTCTGGAAAAAAATGGTGTGGCTGTGATTGCTTCTTTCATATCTCCTTATCGTGAATCAAGGGATTTTGTACGCTCAATCTGCCGTAATTTCATAGAAGTTCATGTGGCTGCAGATATTGAGGAGTGTGAAAAAAGAGATGTGAAGGGACTTTACAAAAAAGCCCGAAAAGGAGAGATAGAGAACTTCACAGGAATCTCAGCACCTTACGAAGAGCCTTTGAATCCGGATATAAAGATTGACACGACAAGCTGTTCTGTTGAGGAGTGCTTTGAGGAGATTCTCTGTAAAATAAAAAAATTCATGTAAGAGAGGTCTTTATGAATCAACTTGACAAACTTGAAAACAAAAGCATCCATATTTTGCGTGAAGCTTATGCCAATTTTAAAAATCTCTGTATGTTGTGGTCCATAGGTAAAGACAGTACCGTGATGCTCTATCTGGCGAGGAAAGCTTTTTTCGGTCATGTACCTTTTCCTCTTGTACACATTGATACCGGTTTTAAAATACCCGAGATGATAAGATACCGGGACAATTTAACTGCCGAGTGGCATCTTAACATGGTTGTGGGACAGAACAGAAAAGCACTTGACAGTAAAAAAACTTATCCTGATGGCGAAATTTCCCATCTTGAGTGCTGTAAGTCTTTGAAGACACAGGCTCTGGAGAATACTCTGAGCGGAAAATGGACAAGATACAGATATAATCATGACAGCGGAAGATATGAGCCGGATAAAAATACGGAGCCTTACACGGGAGTTGTTGTGGGAGTCAGAGCCGACGAAGAGGGAAGCCGTTCCAAAGAGCGTTATTTCAGTCCGAGGGATTACGAAAATCAATGGGCTGTTGCAGATCAGCCTCCCGAATTCTGGAATCAGTACAAAACCGATTTTGCTCCGGGAACTCATCTCAGGATACATCCTCTTCTCGATTGGACGGAACTCAATATCTGGGAATATATAAGCAGAGAAAAAATACCCACAGTTTCATTGTATTATGACCGGGGAAAGGGTAAACGCTATCGTTCACTCGGATGCGAGCCCTGTACTTTCCCTATAGAATCCACATCAAAAACACCTGAAGATATTGTGAAAGAACTAAGCGAGGGAGGTCTTGCTCATGTTGCGGAGCGTTCAGGACGTGCTCAGGACAAAGAAGACGGTGGCGGCCTGGAAACCCTCAGAAAAGAT
>JAWOGE010000321.1:0-5847 GCA_046497165.1 bacterium
CCGGGATTGGCCGGGATTTTGAGGATTCCGAAAAAGATAGGGATCAGCCCTCAAAAGTATATTTGCCGGAAGCTTCAATCTTTCCACCACGACGCGCCAGCGGCGAGTCGCTACAGACTTCCACATTTTCATCACGACGCGCCAGCGACAACTATAATTACCTCTGACGACAATTAGATGTACCGGTTTCACCGGACAACTGTGAGATCATAACGGCACTTCTACTGCTGGACAGTCCGGCTCGGGTTTCGCAACCACTGTGTTTTTTTTACAACGGGATGGATTTCCGCTATTATTATGTGTGTACAGATGAAAATGGAGAACATGATGACTGTCCGAAGAAAAATGAAACCTATGCTTCTCATCTTCAATATCGTCATCGGTGCTGTGTTTCTTATGTCCTGCTCCAACACTACGTCGGACAATCTGCTGGCTGACAACGGCAATGATACAGCTCATCCGGATGATTCCGATACTCACATCGGTGAAGAAGATACTGACTCGATATCGGATGCCGATATTGATACCGCCAAAACGATGTGTCTTGATTCAGGTGACTACTCTTTCACTGTGGAGGTCGGCAGTATTTCGCATGCATTTTCTGTTCATATCCCCGACAGCGTTGTTTTTCCCGCCCCGGCGGTGCTTCTCTTTCACGGCGGCGGATCAACCGGATTCGCCATGGATCGGGTAAGCGGACTGAGCGATGTTTCAGACAAAGAAGGATTCATCCTGTTCATTATGGAAGGTTGGAGCGGCTGGGATAAAAGCGGCAGGAACAGGCAGATATGGAATGCGGGGGCCTGCTGCGTGAGCAGAGAACCTGATCATGTCGGTGCGGTGGATGCAATGCTCGACAGAGCTGTGGCGGAAGGTGTGTGCTATAATGAAAACCGTGTATTCGCCACCGGTCATTCCAACGGTTCAATGATGGCATATCGTCTCGCCTGCGAACTGTCTCACCGAATTGCCGCCATAGCAGCCAGCTCCGGAGCTATGATGGACACGGATCTCAACAGCGATCCTCCTGAACAGGTATATGAATGCACTCCGGATAAACCCGTAAGTATTCTTCATGTGCACGGACATGAAGATCTCTGTGCTCCGTACATCGGCGGTGTATCATCCTCGCCGGCAGAAACAATCCATCCGGCGGTTGAAGACTGTATTCAGCAATGGCGGGATATAAATGATTGCGACGAAAATCCTGTCACGAATACTGTAGACGGGCCGGTGCGCAGACGTTCCTGGTCCTGTGCTGAAGGCACTCGCGTAGAATTGATCGATGTTCAGGAACTCGGCCACGCATGGGCCGGGACGGATATATACGGCAATCCGGACCTCTGCGGCGGTTCGACAACCGATGCCGTGTCGACCACAGAAGAACTCTGGCGGTTTTTTTCACAGCATTGAAACACAAGAATTTCCTTTTTCCTGAATCGTTCGATTATGAGTTAGAAAACATGGGAAAGAATTCTGATTCAGAAGAGGTAAACAAAATCTGAGGTTCACCCGAAGGTTAATCGGCGATTTTTGTAACTTCTTACGAACAGAAAACTTTTTCATTTTTCAATGAGAGAGTCGAACGATTCAGGAGGTAAATTGTCAAAATTTTTTTTCCGGCTATAATCGTATGTGAAATTTCGACAATAATGGCGGGGTTGATGTGAAAAAATTGTTTTCGGCTGTCAGGGAGAACAAAGAGATCTTTTTTTATGCTGTGGCTCTGCTAATTGTGTTTTTCAGCTATGTTTTTCTTCATGAAAAAGTGAGTCTTCAGGATGTTGATACAGCATGGGTTATCTCTTTTGCCGACAACTATTTGAATTCCGGAATAGAAACTGACACCGTGTTCAGAAATGCTTCGTCGGAACATCTGTTGCGTTTTGGTAAAATACAGTTTTTTGTATACGGGCATGTTCTTAATTTAATTGGCTGGACTCGTGGAAATGCCATTCTCATTTCAACATTTTTTTCTTTTATGTCCATGTTTATATGGTTTTTTATAATCAGAGAGTTCGGTGAAAATTTTCATACAGCCGCGGCTTTTTCTGTTTTTATGCTTACTCTTTTTCCTCTTTTTCACTCTGCTCATATGGCTCGTCCGGAAGCAATGGTACTATTTATGATCTCCCTCTCACTGCTTCTTTTTTTAAAGAATAGGTTTTTTCTTTCCGGGTTGACAGCTCTGTTGGCGGCTGAGATCCACCCCATGGGCCTGTTGTCTGTTTTCTACACAGGAGCTGTTATTTTCCACTCTGTTCCGTTTTATATGAAAAACAGAAAAAAAGCTCTGAAAAATCTCTCTTTTTTTATGGCGGGTATAATTTCAGGGCTGGCAATATTTTTTATTCTTCATCCTCGGATGTTTTCCATGAAAATGATTCAGAGCGTATTCAATGAAAGCAAGCTCATAGACGGGCACGAGCGTTCATATTTTTCCTATCTCAATATGCATTTTTCTCATCATCCGAAAGAGCTGGTCATACTCATTTTTCCTCTGCTTTTTTACTGGGGTCGACAAATGTGGCGTAAAAATGCTTTGCCCGGAATAATGTTTATCACAGTGATGGTTTCTGTTTTCATATTCAGAAGGCCCAATCATAATTATCCGACCTATGTGTATCCCGCTTTAATATTTATTTCCGTATTTGCATTAAAAGAGCTTTCTGTATTGAAGCCTGCTGTTATAGGAGTTCTCATAATTTTTATGCTGGATGTTAATGATATTCAAAGAACTTATCCTCGGCATCATACACAGGAGATTCTTGAAGAAGTTGCTTCCCGTGTACCCGATGATGAAATACCGGTAATAGCACTGTCCGATTATTATTTTGTTTTTCGAAACAGAAACTACTATCCTGTTCAATATCGGGGTTCATGGAAAAAGGAGAACATAGAAGAGTGTTATTATATCGATATAAAGGGCTACAACCCCTCTATAAAACGCATTCTTGACAGAAAGTTTCACAGGAAGGTTCTGTCCGCTTTTTCGCCGGTGAAAGGGAAAACCATAAGAGTTCTTTACTATAAGAGAAAACAGCAATTTTGAAGATAAATTTGCACATCTGCTCAAAGCGGGATATAATTTCCGTTGCAATGCCATAACTGACGGGAGAAAACTATGCTGAACATCGCTCTTTTCGGTCCGCCGGGGGCCGGTAAAGGAACTCAGTCCGAATTTCTTATTAAAAAATTCAACCTTACCTATATATCCACGGGGGATATACTGCGGCAGGAGATAAAGGAAGGCAGCAAACTCGGAAAAGAGGCTTCGGGAATAATAAAAGAAGGGGGGCTTGTTCCCGATGAGATAATAGTTCAGATTCTGGAAAAAAAGATAAGAACAACAACTGACACAAAGGGTTTTCTTTTTGACGGATTTCCGAGAACTTATGTTCAGGCTTATATTCTGGAGGGGCTTCTTCTTCGTATGCATGCTTCGCTGAATCTGCTCATATCACTTGAAGTCCCTGAAAAAGAGTGTGTTGCACGTCTTATTGAGCGTGCCAAAACAAGTGGAAGAACAGACGATACCGAAGAGGTAATAAAAAAGCGTCTTGAAGAGTATCGTCAAAAGACATTACCAGTAACCAACTTTTACAGTGAAAAGGGTATTCTGGAAAAAGTAAAGGGAACAGGAAGCATAAAAGAGGTATCTGAGCGGGTTGCGGAAAAAGTGGAACAATCCCTCAGAAAACAGCTTCTCAATGTTGTTCTTTTGGGTTATCCCGGATCCGGGAGAGGAACTCAGGCGGAAAAACTTGCTGAAAAGTACAATCTTGTCTATATATCCACCGGAGATATTCTTGCCGAAGAGCTGAGAAAAGGTTCCGAACTCGGGAAAATGGTTCAGCCCAGGATGGAGCAGGGGGAGCTCATTGAAGATGAAGTGGTCATAAAACTCATAGAAAAGCAGATACACACTCATCCTGATGCCAACGGATTTATTTTCAAAGGATTTCCGAGGACAATTGTTCAGGCTTACATACTGGACGGTCTTCTTCTTAAAATCCAGAGTCGGGTTTCTTTGATACTGGATATCGAAGTTCCCCACCTTCAACTTGTGAAACGCCTTGCCAAACGGGGAGAAACCCCTGAAGCAATGCCTTATGACAAATCCACAGAAACCATTGTTCAGCGTCTCGAAGAGCACGAAAGAAAAACACTTCCTGTTACTGAATATTATAAACGGAGTAAAAAAATATACTCAGTGGACGGAAGTGGTTCGGAAAACGAAGTCCTTCAACGACTTACGGAGCATGTTGATAAAGCGTTCCGCGATGTCAGATAGCTTTTTATTTTATATTCGGAGGATTGCATGATAAAAATTATCCGTTCCGGGGATCCTTTTTTCAGTGTCAGAAATATTCCCGACAGATTTTACTGGGAACATCCCAATCCCGGAGAGAATCTCGAAGTACTTATTCAGCGCATGAAAAAAGAGAAATGCCTATCTGTTCCATATGCTGAATATCTTTTTTCCAGTGAATCGGATGGCTTGAAATTTATTGAGGAAAATCTGAAGTCAGTTTGTGATGTTCATCTTTATTGTCGCAATCTTCTTTTACCTGAGGTTGTTTTGCGTTATTCAGTCATATCTTCTGATACGGAGGGTTATGAAGTCTTCAGTGAAGATGTTAAAAATCTGGGTTTTTCAGAAAGTGCGGCCTCGGCAATATTTAACAACATAAGGGGTATCCCTTTTTCCAATGTTTCAGGGATAATAAACTCCTGCAAAAGTATGGATGAAAAAAATGCTGTGGATTTTGTTCTCGAAACAAAAAGAAATCTTTTGCGTCAGAATGAAACCCTTGAAGTTGTTCACATGCAGGGAGCGGCGTCAGATATAGGTGGTCTTTCTGTTTTAAAGAAATGGATTGTGGACAGAAGGGATAACTTTACTGACAAGGCGAGAGATTATGGAATACCTGTTCCCAAGGGCATGTTAATGCTCGGAGTTCAGGGTTGCGGAAAGTCGCTTACAGCAAAAGTTACCGCCAATATATGGAATTTTCCGCTTGTCCGGCTCGACTTTGTAAATCTTTTCAAGCAGGGAAGAAGTGTTGAGGAGCTTATAAAAGAGGCGGTTTTCATTGCTGAGGGGTTTGCACCTATGGTTTTGTGGATAGATGAAATAGAGAAGGCACTTTCTCAGGAATCTCAGAGTGCTGAAATACAGAGAGTTCTGGGTTGGCTAATGACTTGGATGCAGGAAAAAACCGCTCCTGTTTTTCTGGTGGCTACAGCAAACAGAGTAAAAATGCTGCCGCCGGAACTTTTACGAAAAGGAAGGTTTGATGAGATATTTTTTGTGGATCTTCCCAGTGTTCAGGAGCGCCTGGATATATTTCGAATACATATTTCAAAAAGGGACAGAGATCCTGAAAAATATGATATAGAAAAACTGGCGAATATGGCAGACAATTTCAGTGGTTCTGAAATAGAGATGTGTCTGGTGAACGCCATGATTTCAGATTTCGGGAAAAATAGAGAGCTTTCTCAAAAAAGTATTGAAGAATCCATAAGAAACACCGTTCCTATTTCAGTAACTTATGAAGAAAACATAAAAGATCTGAGAATATGGTCCAGAAACAGGGCGAGAAATGCTTCGGGCAATGTCAGGCTTGAATCTTTTTTTAAAAAGTAAATATGCATCTTTCGGAAATAAAAATTATAGCACAATATCTTGATTCCTCATGTCGCGGCAGCGGGGTTGCAAACATTTATCACGCTGAAGGCGGAACATTGTTCAAGCTTTTTCATGGTCCGATTCCCGGAATTTTCTTTCACTCCGAAAAAAATATTATTTTTCCTGTGAGTGATTTAAAAAAATTTAAAAGGAGC
>JAWOGE010000058.1:0-4900 GCA_046497165.1 bacterium
TCACGAAGAGGAGTACTTTCCCGGAGAAGCAAATCTCCGCATGGCCGATATTGTTGTAATAAACAAAATGGACAGTGCTACTGAAGAAGGTATTGAGGCTGTTAAAAAGAATGTCAAGCGTATTGCACCGGACGCTCTCATTGTGGAAGCTGACAGTGAATTGACAGTAAATGGTGGAGATATCAGTGGAAAAAAAGTTCTTGTAGTTGAAGACGGCCCGACTCTCACACACGGTGAAATGAAATACGGTGCCGCCGCCATAGCAGCCGAAAGAAACGGAGCTGAAATGGTTGAACCGCGTGACAAAGCGGTTGGTAAAATAGCGGAAACATACGAAAAATACCCATATATCGGCAAGGGAATACTTCCTGCCATGGGATACGGAGAAGAGCAGAAAAAGGACCTTGAAAAAACTATTAACAGCATTGAAGCTGACTTTGTTCTCAGCGGAACCCCCATTGATCTCAAAAGAGTTGTAAATTCCAATAAGCCCATAGTCAGTGTAGGCTACGAACTTAAACCTCGTTCAGGATTTGAGTCTGTAATAGAAAAAGCCATAAAGGAAAAATTGTTCGGCTGAGATTTTTCATACTGAATAATTTTGAAGAGAGGGCTGAGTCCCTCTCTTCTTTTTTTTAAGGAGCTTATATATGAGAATTGTTACAGCACTCGGTGGAAATGCACTTATAAAAGCCGGGCAAAAAGGTTCTTCTGAAGAGCAGATTGAAAATGTCAAAAATTCCATTGCCGGTATAACAAATCTTATGGAACAAGGGCACGAACTGATAATAACTCATGGTAACGGTCCTCAGGCTGGAGCACGCCTGATCAGAAATGAGATGGCTCAGGATGAACTGCCTCCTGATCCGCTTGTTGTCTGTGTGGCAGACACTCAGGGCAGCATGGGGTATATGATAGAACAGGGACTCATAAACAATCTTGTTGCTGCAGGAAGAAACCCTTCTGTTGCTACACTTGTCACGCAAATAGAAGTTGACAGGAATGATCCGGCTTTCCAAAATCCCACAAAACCCGTAGGGGTTTTTTATAATGAAGAGGAAGCTGAGATTAAAATGAAAAACGGTTGGCAAATGGTTGAAGACAGCGGCAGAGGTTACAGAAGAGTCGTTCCTTCTCCGATACCGTTGAAACTTGTAAATTCTGAATCGTTAAAAACTCTTCTTGACTCCGGTTTTACTGTAATTACCGGTGGTGGCGGAGGTATTCCCGTTTGTAGGAATGAAAATAATGAATTAGAGGGTATTGACGCTGTAATAGATAAAGATCTTGCTTCCACAATGATAGCAAAGACCGTTGAAGCGGACATGCTTGTGATTTTGACAGCAGTTGAAAAAGTTGCTGTGGGTTTTAGATCGGAAAATCCAAAATGGCTTGACAGAATGACGGTAAAGGAAGCTGAAGCATATCTTGCTGAAGGGGAGTTTCCTGAAGGAAGCATGGGGCCTAAAATTAAAGCCGCCATAGATTTTGCCTCACATGATATTGGAAAAAAAGTCATAATAACTTCTGAAGATAAGTTGATTGAAGCTTTGAACGGGGAAACAGGGACCACAATAGTTAAATAGAGGAAATAACAATGATTTCTGTTATCCAGAGAGTGCTTTCCGCTTCAGTTACTGCGGAGGGAAAGCTTGCCGGAAAAATAGATAGAGGTATGCTTCTTCTCGTTGGAATAGAGAAAAATGACGATGAATCCCATATCATATATACCGCCGATAAAATTATCGGACTTCGTATTTTTGAGGATGAAAAAGGTCGTATGAATCTGCCTGTTGACAAAGCAGACGGGGAAATTCTTGCTGTAAGTCAATTCACACTGGCGGCTTCAGTCAGAAAAGGTAGACGCCCGAGCTTTGACAACGCTATGAAACCTGAAAAAGCAGAACTTCTGTTTACTCAATTTGTTGAATATCTTTCTAAAAAGACCTGCAAAGAGGTTCATGCAGGAGTTTTTGGAGCAGAAATGAAAGTTTCTCTTGAAAATGACGGGCCCGTAACTTTTATTGTAGATTCATTAAAACGCATTCCTTGAATTTTTTATCTGTCATCTTTGTTTCCGAATAGTTTACGACGCAATTTATCTGAATATCGGAACGCTGAATAATAGGAAAAAACAAGACTTATCCAGAGCATGAGAGATGCCGTCAGGGATGAGTTGAACTCTATGCCGTATTCTGAGAGAACAGCACTGTTTATTATATAAAATGATACGGACAGCATCTGAAGAGTAGTTTTTATTTTTCCGCTCATACCGGCCGGTATTACCTCTCCGTGTTCCATGGCGATATTTCTTATACCGAAAATATAAAACTCTCTTGACAAAAGAAGAATTATGGGAAGTACACTGACTTCGTTCATGGAAACCAGAAGAATAAAGGTCAATATGACAATGAATTTGTCAGCAAGGGGATCCAGAAGCTTTCCTGTAACGGATATAACGCCGTATGTTCTTGCAATATACCCGTCCAGATAATCTGTTATTATGGCCAAAATATAAAGAACAAGAGCTGAAAGCCGGGTGAAGGGGGTGTTTATATAAATCAGAATCAAAACAAAGGGAACGGAGAGTATGCGAATTCCGGTTATAAGATTGGGAAGTGTCAGCAAGTCTTTTTTCAATTTGTTAATTTTATTAGATTTTTTAGATTTATGTTTTTTTACCATAATGACCGCTCAGTATATTTTTTGTAAAATTTGTTAATTTTTGTGACATAATTCTGTGTTTCCTTGTAGGGAGGTACACCGTTGTAAAGGATGACCGCAGGTTCTCCTGCATTATAAGCCGCAAGAGCTTTTTTTATATTCCTGAATCTTCCGAGAAGATGTTTCAGGAGTCTGGTTCCACCAATTATATTTTTTTCGGGCGAAAAAGGATCGTCCACGCCCATCTGTTTTGCTGTTGCTGGCATGAGCTGCATAAGTCCCATAGCTCCTTTTGTGCTAACAGCGTTTTTATCAAAAAGAGATTCGGCTTTTATGAGACTTTTTACAAGATAAAAATCAACTTTGTATTTTTCACAGGCTTTTTTTATAATGGAATCATATCCGTTTTCATTGCCGGGGTTCAATCGGTATCCTTTTTTATGTCTGACGACACCTTTGGTTTTATACACCGGCTTGCATTTTCTGAAATCTCTGCATTCGTGGCGGTGAACAAAAACATAGGTATCTTTTATTAAATCGTAATAATAGTACATATCTTTAGAAGCATTGAGAAAAAGAGGAATCATAAATGCGATTGTAAATAAAATGCAAAGCTTTTTAGTGAGTGGCATAAAATTTAAGCCTTTTTTTCCACTGAAGGGCTTTTTCGTTATGACGGTCCATATTTATTATTGTGTTGAGAGCAGCGAGAGCTTTTTTGGTATTTCCCAGTTTTTCATTTGCTTCAACCTCAATAAAGGCTATTTCTATGCTCGGAGTGCCGAAATGTTTTATCTCCTCAATATGTTTCAGAACCCTTTCATATTTTTCCTTAGGAGTTGCCCTTTTGTTATCCTGAGGGTTGTTTCCTCTCGCTTTGTCTTTTTCCGGCCGCATGTTTTTCATATCACAGAGAATAAGTTTTTCGAGCACTTCTTTTGACTTGTAATTTTGATTCAGTTCCAGATAGAGTTTATAGGCAACTCCGTAGCTTCTTACTTTATAGAGGGCATCCGCTTTGTTAAAAATTATATAAAACTCCTTTTTTGTTTTGTAATCATCAGGAGTTTTCACATCTCCGAATTTACTTTGAAGTTCAAAAATCATTTCGCGGGTTTTTTCATTTTTCATCAGTTTGTAGGCATCGTTCAAAAGAGCGGCAAATTTTTCTGCCTTCTCTTTAAGTTCATCAGGCATCCCTGCAAGCCTGTCAGGATGAACCACAGATATTAAGTTTTTGTATGTTTTATGAAGTTCTTTTTCGCTTGTTCCGGAACGATATTTGAAAAGTGAAGGGATATTTTTATACTTCATATTGCTTTTAAGAAATTTTCTGAGTTTTTCTTCAGGTGAAAGTTTCTCATCTTTCTGACGCCGGGTTTCTTTTAGCTGCTCTTTTTTCAGCTCTTTTTTCCCGATGCTTTTATCAAGCATGGCAGCATATTCTGTGAGCAGAAGGAAATATATCTCACAGGAGTTTCCGTTTTTTATGAAACTGTCAAGAGGTATTTCAGGACGGCCGGCATATTTTTCAAGCTCATCCTTGAGAAAAGTGAAATCCCCGGCTTCAGGTTTTATGGTGATCAGGCGAAGATTGTTTTTTTTAAGCTTTTTTACAATGGATTCTTCGGGATAATTTTTTATTATTTCAAAAAACAGCTCATAAGCATTCCATGCCTTTCCTTCTTCAAATTTGTCAAAAGAGAGGGAAAACAAAGCGTTATTAAAAGAATAAGCTATAAATCTCGGAGTTTTATCAGTAAATACAGTTTCTTTTTTAAATCCAAGTGAAAAATCATTTTCACCGGAATAGATTTTAAATGTTCCGGTAAAATTGTTTTTTAAGGCAAGAGTGATAAGTTTATCACCGTTTATTTTCAACTTTTTACCCGAATCTATAAAGGGCTTGATTTTATCCCACATATCTCCTCAATTCCCGAAAAATTCAAAAACCCGCAAACTGTGAAATGTTTTTCAATTCAACAGCCACTGTCTTTTTCTGAAATACAAACATCTTCTTTAATTCTGTTTACAAGAACATTCCACCCATTTTCTTCTGCAATGGTATCAAAAACAGTACGGCAATTCAATTTATCTTTTGACAAAAATGAATTAAGTGCCGCAATAAGTCCCTCTGTGTCTCCGGGTTTAAACGCAAATCTGCATTCGGGAGGGAATATGTCCATAAAAACAGGAAGCTCCGAGCATATGACAGGTTTTCTTGCACCTACAGCTG
>JAWOGE010000332.1:0-6616 GCA_046497165.1 bacterium
TAAGGTCTTCAACATAGTCAAATACAATCTGTTTTTTATTTCTATGGACAGTCATCAGTGCGTCTTCAGCCGAAAGAAGAGGATTTTTATCAAACATTGTCACAGGAACATCACCAGCATTAATATGCATGCTTTCGTTCATGGCAACTGTTCCTTCCTTCTTGCCGGACTGATCAGTTACAAGAAGCAGAGAACCACTCGAAAAGAAAACAGATTTGTCAGTTTTGTTAAGATGTTTTTCGTGCTCCGAAAGACCTATATAAGTTTTATCAGTGTCATAAAGACTCACTGTTACAAATGTTCCCTTTGAAGACTTTTTATTTTTTGTTGCTTTTATGTATTTCACATTTCCAAACACAGGAAGTCCATGCTTGTTTTTAATTGCAATATTGGAAGAAATTGTAGCCACTGCTTTTTTAATTTCTTCAAAATTTGAAACACCGAGAAGAAAAGCAGTATTTGAATCAAGGTCGTAGTACATGGCTGATTTAGGAGGTTCGGGATCGCCGGGCACATCACAATTCTCCGAATTTCTGCTTTTCCAGTAAAGCCACTCCTCATTAATCCATTCAGGATGAAGGATAATAGTTATGTTACTATTTTCTGGGCTTTTTGATTTTTTAAAGGCAGTTTTGCTTTTTTTATCAATTCCAAAATAATAGTAATAAAAATCCAAGCCGAATTTTGCAAAATCTTCGGGAATCACAAGACTCAAACTACAATTAAATTTTTTACTTCTCGTAAGATATGCTTCTGTTTTAAAAAGAGAATTCTCAAGAAGCTCGTAGACAGCACTCTTTACAACACGAAGATGACGAGTTCTGAATTCCGGATCGTTCCGCTTTCTGTCGAGAATATAAACATATTCCGAAGATGTTTCAGCAAAATCAGAACTCAGATTGGAAAGTACAACCTTGTTCTTGACATCTTTATCATTCAGATTACCCGCAGCCGGCAAACTCTGATCAGTTGGAATAACATTAGGCTGTTTTTCAGCATGCTCATAAAGAGTAGCAAAATCTACCGTTTCTGTTGCAGGTGAATGAAGAACCATCTGAGCAAGTGCATGAGACTGATAATTGTATTTGGCTTCAAAAGAAGAATCTTTTTTTTGCATAAAAACCCCCTGTTTCGTCAAAAAAATTATCAAATTATACAAAGCTGTAAAAATAAATCAAGAAAATATGTAAAAGCATTGAGAAGATCGGAGAAATAACCTTCCGACTCGACTTTTTTGAGATGACAGTATTTTTGACCCTACTTTTTTAAAACCTGAAAATAGATTATATCACAAACACTATAGACGAATGGATTCGCACCTACATTCCGGTTTTCAAGGATTTTAAAATCAGCTCGACAAACAATTGTTTTCACTGTCTGTAAATGGAGGTAAAAAACAAACTCTTGAAATTATTTTTAAAAAACATATAATGTTGTTATGAAAAGCAATGGTGTCTCAAATGTTTTTTTAACTGTTTTTATCTTTTATCTCTCTACATTTGTTGTTATTTCCTGCGGTCCGGCAGAAACAGTTATAAACGAATATTCTTCGAGACATTTTTCAAAAACAGACAACGATAATCAAAATAAAAACATACCGGAAGAAGACGCTGAAATTTATGAAACAGACCTCTTTCCGGAAGATTCTGAACAGGATTCTTTTTCAGATTACGACACTGATGATCTTTTTTCCGATGAAGATAACACAAAATTTTCATCTATAGTTTACAATGCTGAAGCAGAAGAAAATGTCATAAGTCCTGAATACAATATAACAGGTTCCGCTACTGTGATTAGCGATAAAATGATAATGACAGAATTCAAAAACCCTTCAAAACCCGGATCAGAACCCACAGCTTCACTTATAAACATACAGTATACTGCGGAAAATTTTGATCTGCTTGTGGTGACTTTTCAGGAAAAAACCATGGAAGAATGCAAAGAATTTCCCTGTGATATAGAGATAGGAGGAGCAAGCGGAAATTCAATTGTATGCACCACAGAAACAGATACTTTCCCTCCGGAAACAATAATAATAGGAACTCTCAGCGGTGTCATCACCGTAAAATCATATATACGAACAGAGATTTCAGACCTGATAAGCGGGATACGAATATTGGAAAAACTTCATTTCAGAAGCGACTCTCTTTTGTTCAACAAATGGGATCCCATCCCTCTTTACAACTCAGAACGGGGTCAAAATCAAAATTAATCGTGAAAAATTATTTTTGAAAAAGAATCGGCTTTAAGACTTGCACCACCTACGAGAACACCGTCAATATCTTCCATCTCCATAAGCCCTTTTATATTGTGAGGCTTGACGCTTCCGCCGTACAGAATAGGAATGTCCGGTCGACTGTAGTTGTCTTTAAGAAGTTTACGGATAAAAGCGTGCATCTCCTGAGCCTGATTTCCACTTGCAACTCTTCCCGTTCCTATGGCCCAGACGGGTTCGTAAGCTATTATTATATTATCGAAATGTTTTTTTTCACAGTTCATAAGTGCGGAAGAAAGCTGTTTGTCTATGACTGCAAACAACTCATCTTTCTCTCTCTGTCTCAATGTTTCCCCAACGCAGAGAATAACTCTGAACCCTTCAAGAAGAGAAAAATCAAGTTTCTGTTTTGTCATTTCAAGACTTTCATCCATTATGTGTCTGCGTTCGGAGTGACCCACTATTATAGTGCTCACATAAAGATCTTTAAGCATCTCACTTCCAACTTCACCGGTATAAGCACCGTTTCTTTCGGGGTATATGTCCTGGGCCGCAATAAGAATGGAACTGTGTTTCATTTCCGAAGCCATGGAAAGATAGGGAAATGCAGGTGCAACAATAACTTGTCTTTCTGGTTCAAGGTCCTGACATTTTAAATTAAGTTTCGTAAAAAAATCAGTAACCTCCTCCTTTGTGTTGTTCATTTTCCAATTTGCAGCAATAATCTCTTTTCTTTCCCGCATTGTTTCCCCCGCAATTATTCAGCTTAAACCATAATAGCAAAAATTTATTCATTTGTAAAAAATAAAATCTTTTTTAATTCAAACTTTACTGTTCAATGTCGTAAAGTTTCTGAGTTTCCCTCGCTATAACGAGTTCTTCATTTGTCGGAATTACCATTATAGCAACTTCCGAGTTTTCTTGTGATATTAAAAGTCCGTCTTTACCGGGTTTCTCCATATTTTTTTTCTCATTCAGCCTGCATCCGAGAAAACCCATTCCTTCCATTGACATTTTACGGACCATTTCATCATTCTCACCTATTCCTCCGGTAAAAACAATAGCATCAACCCCACCCATGGCCGCAGCATAAGCTCCGATATATTTTTTGAGCCTGTAAACAAACATATCAACAGCAAGTCGTGCTCTTTCATTACCTTTTTCTATGGCACCCCACAAATCTCTCATGTCATTGTTAACACCACTTACACCTTTAAGGCCACTGCCTTTGTTGAGCATTTTATTGTATGCATCAAGAGATATGCCATCTTTTTCTGTTATGAAAAATACAAGTGCCGGATCTATGTCGCCGCTTCTTGTTCCCATCATAATTCCTTCGAGAGGTGTCATGCCCATGGATGTATCGACAGATTTGCCATTTTTTACAGCAGCGAGAGAAGCACCGTTTCCCAGATGACAGGTTATGATTTTCAGGTTTTCTTTATCTCTTTTCAGCATTTTTGCAGCACGATCCGTCACATATTTGTGTGATGTTCCGTGAAATCCGTATCGACGGACTTTGAACTCATGATAGTACTTGTAATCTATGGGATACATGTAAGCATAGTCCGGCATTGTCTGATGAAAAGCCGTGTCGAAACATCCAGCCTGGAAACAGTTGGGAAATAGCTTTTCAGTTGTGCGAACACCGGTTATGTTGTGAGGATTATGAAGAGGAGCCAGTTCATTACAGGATTCCATTTTTTCAATGACATCATCCGTTATTTTAACTGAGTCACTATAGAACTCTCCGGCGTGTACAAGACGGTGCCCTATAGCTTTTATTTCCTTTTTATCTCTTATTACATTTTCATCCACAAGAAGTTTTATGATTTTCTCCAGTGCCATTTCATGGGTAGACAGCCCTGAAACATCTTGCTGTATTTTCTTTTTATTTAAAGGTATACTCAGCTTTATAAATCCTATGGGGAGTCCTATTCTTTCGGCAATACCTTTTGCCACCACAGTTTCGTCTGTCATTTCAAACAACTGGTATTTAATGGAAGAGCTGCCGCAGTTTATAACCAGTATCTTCATAAATCATCTCCTTTGAAAATTAACATTCACCGCGTAAAATTTATAGGTTTATTCGTATTTTATCAAGAAAAATTTACGGAATATTATAAATTTCCGTCAACCCCTTCATAGGGATTAACTCTTTCAGCACGATAACTTGATTGCTCGGTCGGTGGAAATTCATCCGTTATAACTCTTCTGAGAGCAAGTTTATGTATAACTGTGTTGTCTGCAGGATCAACTTCCCATATTATTGAACCTCTGTAACCGTCATATTCATTAAGTATATCCAGAAAAGAGGAACCTATTGCACCCGAAGTAACAAGACGATTTCCATTGGGAAGTTCATCTATGTCACTTACAGCAACACTCAGCCCTTCCCATGGATCCGCATTTTCATCTTCCGGAGGACATATAAACTCCCATGTCTGACGAACTTTCCCTCCGTATCCCGTAGTTTCATCCTCTTTGACGGAAAAAGCCACCGCCCTTGAAAAAGAGTTTTTTGTCCAGGGCGGAATAGAAAAATTTCTTGTGAGCCCGTTGTCAAAAAGAGCGATATCTCCATTTTTAAAAATAACCGGGGAATGCGGTCTGAAAGGCCATGCAAAATCATCTCCGTCTTTAAAACCGAGAACAACATCTTCATCTTTTATTTTCTCACCTTCCGTATCAACGGGAACAAGAAGAAAATTTCCGTAATCCCAATCCATGCCACCATAATCATGAGCAACGGGGATGTTCAGGGGCTTGCGTAAAATCGTGTAGTTGTCTCCCCTGAAATCTCCAGCCCATGTGAGCATATTTTCTCCGTCGTAACCTTCGGCAAGACTGTCACTAACACCGTCTCCGTCATGGTCATCTATGTATCTGAGCATGTGAAAAGTCATAAACCATTTCAACCGGCCATCGTAATACATTTTGGCAATTCCTGAACGCTGCGATGAAAATATGATCGTATCATCTGAATCATCATACCAAACTCCATTCAAATGAATTGGATCATTGGTCTGTCCAAAGTATTGATGACCTTCCTGATCACTTTCCACAGCTCCCTGTGTCATGGGAGTATCGATAAACAGATCGGCAACTGTGGGCATTATGTCAGCAAGGTCCCATTCATTTACAAGAGTATTGTCTTCAGGGTTGATCTCTATTATATGATCTTCCATGAAACGAGAACCTTTTTTGTCAGAAGTCAACAGAAAATTTCCATCGGGTTTTCTAAAAATGTCATGATGAATATTTATAAAACCGTGTTTTGAAAGATCCCATTCTTCCAATACTTCTCCCAGCCAGCTTATTTTTGCAAGAGATTTCCTCTGAGTTCCGGCGTACAAAATACCGTCAAAAATCTCAGTGGGATGAAACAGATAATCAGTTGTTGTATACCATCTTATATATCCGGCATGATCTATGAGCAGCATATGTGCAGTGGCTTCCGCCAGAGGAGTTCTCATCCAGTGAACAAATGTGAATTCTGAAGAATCATGAATCCCTTCGGCCTCTATTTCCGGCATTCCTGCAGGAAGAGGATCGGTAGTTATGGTGGTTTCATGGGTTCCCTTAATTTCACCTTCAGAGTTTTTTACAGTAAAAACAACTTTGTTGTCTCTGTCGGGGAAAAGCCCTATGACAGGAATGTGAAGAATATCTTTTGTAGCTTCAAAATTAATTTCAGCTTCAAAGTCAGGTTCATTTTCATCAGCATGGGGAATTTTAAGAGATATAGAACCGGAAGTTTCAGGATAAAAAGGGATCTCTGCGGCAAGCGGCGTCATGCCGAGAGGATTTAAAACCGCCTCTCCAAACAGATTTTCAACATTTCCGGGTTTTTCATTATCTAATGCCCCTTCTCCGCACGATATTAAAAAGATCATGAGTATAATAGAAAAAAAATATCTCATTTCAAACTCCGTCATTAAAAACAGGTTCCCGTATAACTCCAACTACTATATATTAACATGCATAAAGCATTAATCCACTTTTATTTTTGACCGAAAAATAATTATATGTATAATTCAAAATGGTAAAAACAGTAAAGTTCTGAATTTATTTGCGGAGGTCATAAAATGAAGTTAATTTTTATTTTTACAGTGTTTTTTTTAATTTTCCCTGCCTGTTCAGATTCAGGAACGGAAGATGAAATAGGAAATACAGGTGATTCAGGAGAGATGGGTAACACCGGAAATACCGGTGATTTCCCGGATACCGGAAACACTGGAAACTCTGGAGATACCGGAAACACTGGAAACTCTGGAGATACCGGAAACACCGGAAACTCTGGAGATACTGGAGACACCGGAGACACTGGAGACACTGGAGACACTGGAGACACTGGAGACACTGGAGACACTGGAGACACTGGAGACACTGGAGACACTG
>JAWOGE010000218.1:0-2694 GCA_046497165.1 bacterium
AAGTTGCGTCTCTTCTCAAAACTGTCAGTTTCACATAAAGTATTCGGTGGTTCTTGCAAGAGTTGCAACTTTCACACTTCCGGCTCCATTTTCTTTCAAAATTTTACTTATGCTGTTCACTGTGGTCAGAGTTGTTGCCACATCATCAATGAGAAGGATATCTGTTCCGGAAATATTTTTTTTCACGGCAAATGCATTTTGAAGATTTCGTGCTCTTTCTTCTCCTGTCAAGGATGCCTGAGGTTTTGTATTTCGTGTTTTTTCGATTGCTTTTCCGGCAATATTTATTCCGTGTCGTCTCGAGATGATTTCCGAGAACACAGCCGCCTGATTGAAAGACCTTCTGAACCTGTCTTTGAATGTCATGGGAGGATAGACAATGAGATCACTTTTCTTGAAAAAATCCGGTAAAAAAAAGGACAGATGTTTTCCGAGAAGTATTGCGAGATCATAATTTTTTCCGTATTTCATTCTGTTTATAATTGAAGGTATTATACCGGAGTAAAGATAAACTGTAAAAACATTGTCAAAAAAAATATTTTTATCAATACAGAATGAACACTCTCTGTCTTTTGTTTCAAAAAGTATGAAACTGCCGCATCTTTTACAGTACCTGCTGTTTTTAAGAGCAAATTTTTTGCAAAAGTCACAAAATATATTGTGTATTTCCACCGGACATCCACAGTGGATACATGAACACACTGACATATTGTTCTCCGGTATCTTATAATATAAATATAAAAGCCATTTTAGAGTAGAGTTTCATAATCGGCATTGTATCTCTTTTGATAAAAAAAATCAAACAAAAGGTCAAAAAAAATCGCAAAAAACTTTTTATGAAAAAAAAAGATTTTTTGATTGACAGATTTTTATATATTTATATAATTTGTTTCAGAATTGTGGTCAACTATCTGAAAGGATCATTCTTATGAAAGAAAAATTGAAGTTTGAAATTATTCACGAAACCAAAAAACTTATTCACGAAGGTAAGACAGTAAATGAAATCACGATGGATCTCATTGCCAAACGCCTTAAAATGACGGCTCCTACTCTTTATCATTACTTTAAAAGCAAAGATGATATAATTGGTATGAGCTATGAGATGATTGCCGATGAACTTCTTGAAGTTTTTAACACTCCGCTTCCGAGCAGCATGGATCCGGCAATGAAACTGAAAACCCGTCTGGTCACTCTCATGACCTATTTCAAAGAAAACCCCAATACTTTCACACTTATATTTACAAAAGGTGTTAATGTAAAACAAAACCCCGAGACTCTCACCAAAAAACTGAATGATTTTATAAAGCTGCTTCAGTCGACTACTTACGAGTGGATTAAATCAGAAAAAATAAAAGTTTCCGGGGTCAAAGCGACTTTCGTACTTCTTTCTCTCATCATGGGACATCTTTATTATCAGAAAGCTCAGAACATAAAAGGCGAAGTCAGTGACAAAGTAGAAGAGGTTTTTGAACTTTTCGAAAAAAGTGTTTCCTGACAATTACTTTATTCCGTTTTTAATTATCTCTGCAAGTGTTTCGGATATGGTAGGAACAGAAGATATCTCTTCTATGGATGCAGATTTTATATTTTTAACCGAGCCGAAATAGCGAATGAGTTGTTTTTCCCGTTTTTTCCCCACACCGGGTATGGTTGAAAGTATGCTTTCAGATTTCTTTTTTCTCAATCTTCTGTTCCAGCTTATTGAAAATCTGTGTGCTTCGTCTCTGATTCTTTTTATGAGAAGACTTGAAGGAGTGTTTGTCAAAGCAATTTGTCTTCCGTCCGGCATAACAAGAGCTTCGTGGCCTTTAACTTCGTTCCGGTCTTTGCTTATTCCTGCGTAAAGAACAGGTGCTTTTATGGAAAAAAGTTGTGAAACAGCGTTCACCTGACCTATTCCTCCGTCTATCAGAAGAAGATCAGGTTTTTCCCACAACTTATCAAGCCATTTTCTTTCAAGTCGTCTTACAGTTTCTCTTATGCTGTCAAAATCATCGATGCCTTTTCTTTTTATTCGGAATCTCCTGTAGTTTCTTTTTATAAAAAAACCTTTTTCCCACCAGATTGCACCCGCAACAGTCAATTCACCGTATAAAGTTGAGATGTCTATACACTGTATGGAGTTTATCGGCTTTGAAAAAATAGAGTTGAAAAGAGAAAGCTGGTTTTCAATAGCGGTTTTATCTCTGAGAAAAGAGTCGATATTTTGATTCTGGTTGGCTTCGAGAAGATTTATCATATCCGTTGAAGGTTTAACTTTTTTTATTTCGTCAACAGCATCCATTGCTGAAAGCATCCGGGAGGTTATATCTTTCTTTTCAATGGCTGCAAAAATAGCAGCGGGAAAATTTTTTGTATCATAAAAGGAGCCGGCGGCTTCAGCGGCAGTAATTATTTTTTCATTTCCTGTTGACGAAAAGTTAAAAGAGTAGATATCCTTGATACCGTTATTGTATTTTGAGATAACAGTTACAAACCCTGTTTCTTTTGTAAAATTAAAAAGAAAATAGTCTGTGGCCGTTTTTGTACCCAATCTTGTTTTTGCTTCTTTTTTCAACATTGGAAGTGCTTTCAGGGAATCTCTCAGCTCTGCCGCTCTTTCAAACAAAAGAGAGTCACTTGCATTTTTTATCTCTTTTTCTATTTTAACAGAAAAATCATGCCAGTTTTTTCCTTTGAGAAGCTTTATTATAC
>JAWOGE010000034.1:0-7187 GCA_046497165.1 bacterium
CTATGATAGATAAACTAGCAGCAGGTGGTATTATCGCTGAATTCATAGCAATCGAATTTGTTATTTCGAGCGGATATGCTTTCATTTTATTAGCTTATATAACAACAATTTTTTCACCTTCAATAAAAAATATTATTAGATGTAAAAGTGCCTCTGAAAAGAAGCCCACATAAAAATAAAAAGTTATTGACATATGGTCATTACAAGCTATAATTAAACTTAGAATGGTTTCAGGAGGACGGACATGAAAAGAAAACCTAAAATTACAAAAGCAGCAAAAACAAAACCTCGTTCAAATGCTAACATGTGTCAATATATGGTTGGTCGCCCTATTTGTTGACACAATAAAGACTTCGATGTCTTATTTGACAAACGGGTTTTTATTCTGTATTATTTAAATGAAAGATATCCTGAGGTGGAGGATGTGTCTGACATCAAGGGAGTTTGTATTTGAAACCAACATCATATTGTTTTCAAGCTGCTCCCGGATGTTTTAATTGAAGGGAGTAAGCGATGGAAAAAAGATTTCACACTGCAACAATTACAATTTACGACAGAAATGCGGCCTTTGACAAAATTCAAAATCTGCTTCATCAATTCGGCAAGCATATTGTACTCCGGGTTGGTTATCCTATATGTGACAGCAACTGTGCCATAATATTTCTGATTTTAAAAATGAGCAATGACAGACTGGGAGCTTTATCCGGGAAAATAGGACAGCTTCCCGATGTAAATATAAAATCTAATTCACTTGATATAAAGGAGCAAATATGAAAAACAACGCTAATACAAAAGATTGGATTAAGAATGTCATAAAACAGGATGAAATAGATAAATATCTTGTCAACGGAGAAGATTTTATAAATGAAGAAAAAATAGATCATCACATAAAAAATCAAGCTAATCCCGATCCGCATAAAATTCGGGATATCATGAAAAAATCTCTGGCAATAAAGCGCCTCGAACCAAATGAGACCGCCGCCCTTATGAATGTAAAGGATAAAGAGCTTTGGGAGGAGATGTATGAAACAGCTCTTGAAGTAAAGAAAAAAGTTTATGACAACCGTATTGTTTTTTTTGCTCCGTTATACCTTTCCAACCTATGCGTAAACAACTGTTCTTACTGCGGATTTAGATCTAAAAATTGCTCTGAAAAACGAAAAATACTCACAGAAGACGAAATAAGAAAAGAAACTTCGGTAATGCTTTCAGAAGGACATAAAAGGATGATCGCTGTATGGGGAGAACATCCCGAATCAAGCATAGATTACATGGTAAAATCCATGGAAACAATTTATTCAGTCAAAGAAAAAGCTCCGCGAGGTCCGGGCGAAGGTTCCATAAGAAGAATAAACATAAATGCCGCACCTATGAAAAAAGATCATCTCAGACGTCTTTGGGAAGTTGGAGTCGGAACATACCAGGTTTTTCAGGAAACTTATCACAAGCCGACATATGGAAAAATGCACCCTCCTAAAACAATAAAAGGTAATTATCGCTGGCGGCTTTATGCACTTCACCGAGCGATGGAAGCAGGAATCGATGATGTTGCCACAGGAGTTCTTTTCGGGCTTTACAACTGGAAATTCGAAGTCATGGCCCTTCAATATCACGCAATCGACCTGGAAAGACAATTCGGCATTGGACCTCACACGGTCTCTTTTCCCAGACTAATGCATGCCGCAGGTTCAGAAGTTGCCGAAAACTCGCCCTACCTTGTTTCAGATGATGAACTGAAAAAAATAATTACCATACTGCGTCTTTCAATCCCCTACACCGGGCTGATTATCACCGCGAGAGAAAAAGCTGAGCTACGGCGTGAAATGATTAAGGTCGGATGCACTCAGACAGATGCTTCAACAAGAATAGGAGTGGGTGGATACTACGATGCACTTAAAGAGTGGAAAGAACTGCAGGAAAAAGGAATTGAACAGGATGAGGACCGGCAGCAGTTCGTCCTGGGAGATACAAGAAGACTTGATGCTGTGGTCAGAGAACTTGCAGATATGGGAATTATCACCAGTTTCTGTACTGCAGGATACCGTTGCGGACGCACCGGCGACAAAATAATGGGACTTCTCTGTTCAGGAACGGAGGGTAAATTTTGTAAATTGAACGCCATATTGACATTTCGTGAATTTATAGATGATTATGCCTCTGACAAAACAAGAAAAGCCGGAGAAAAACTTCTGAAAAAAGAGTTTGAAGAGGTAGAAAAAGGAGAATGGTTCAAATCTCATCCCGAAGTTGTCAAAGAGTTTAAAAAATATTACAGAAGGATAGCCGATGGAGAAAGAGACCTCTATATCTGAAAAAATAAACCGGCTTGCAGAAAATAGCACTGATATCTGTGAAATGTTTTCCAAAATATCAGCTTTTCTGAAGCGAGAATATTCGGTAAAAATGTATTTCTGCAAAATAACAGGCCAAAGACGCTGGTCCTGGATGGCCGGCTACAGCGACATACTTTTCACCTCCCGAAAAATACAGATAAATGAAAACTACGGAATAATAACCGACTCTTCTGAAAATTTAGATGAAAAAGATTGGAAAAACATTGCTCTGACAATAAAAAAGTTCTGTTTAAACTCCGACAATTCATAAGAGATTCGGTGGATAGAGCTTATCCATATACGGGATTTAATGGAAATGGAGGTTAACTTCCAGGACGATAGCTATTCAACACAACTGTTTTCGCTGTCTTTGTTGTAACAGATGGTTATCTCTCCTCCGATTCCGTCTCTTTCAAGCACCTGATCCCTCAATTCTATTGCTGTTGCTGTAGGAAGTTCAAGATTGTTCATAATTTGAAAATCCTCATCTATCCTTGATAATGCGGAGAGGTCAAAGGATTCAAGTGAAGGGTTATAACTCATTTTAATCCCAAGCTCTTTAACTGTGGCAAGCTTCGGAATAGAAAAAGAAACCAGCGAAGCGTTTCGATATAATCCAATGCCTGTAACTTCTTCAAGGTTTTGAATCGTAAAAGAAGTAAGGCTTGCATTATCTCCCACCCCGATGCCTCGTACAGTTTTAAGGTTGGGAAGTTCAAAAGAAGCAAGCTTTTTGTTGTATGATATAATCAAGTCACCCAATGTTTTAAGATTAGGAACTTCAAAAGAAACTAAAGAATCATTTCCACTGACTCGGAGGAAGTCACCCCCACCTTCAAACATGGGAGCAGAAAAAGACTTCAGCGATTCATTCCCAAAAACATCAAACCACCACCCAACTCTTTTAAAACCATCGAGAGTAAAAGTTTCAAGCGAAGGATTTTCACGCACGATGAATTCTTCACCGACAACCAGATCACCTGATATTTCAAAATGCCTCAACCTTTCATTGTATTCTATTTTCAGATCAACCCTGACCCTGTCCAGTTTTTGGAATTTGAATTCTTCAAGATTTTCGTTTTCTCTGATGAAAAGACTCATATCAATTAATTCTAACAACGGAAACTCAAAAAATTTAAGGCTGTTATTCCCATCTATATCGAAAACTCTACCCACCTTCTCAAGTTTCGGAAAATATATCTCTTCAAGCAAAGCATTATTCCCTATCCCGAAATTTCCGGAAGGTTCAATTCCGCCAGTGTAAACTTCTTTTAATTCAGGAAAACGAATTGACTTAACAAGGTGGTTGTTCCTAAAACTCAGTGTATCTCCAAATTTTATAAGCATAGGAAATTCAACGACCATTAACGAAGCATTGTTCACAAAAGAAACATTTCTGCCAACCTCTTTAAGTTTAGAGGGGCTGATCGTTTCCAACATGCTGTTGCTGTGAACAGAAAAAGATCGCTCTATTTTTTCAAGCTCTGGGATTGCCACAGATCTTAGTGCAGTATTAGCCGTTGAAGCAAAACCTCCTCCTATTTCCTTAAGTTCAGGCAGTGTTAGATTTTCAACACTAAAATCATCCGTATTTATCCACTGGCTACTTTCCTCATCGAACCAACTCGCCAAAGTTACAGATCCACCGGTTTTTTCAAGAAACGGAAGATACACCTCTTTTGTATCATTGATCACTATTGAAATATCCCCCGTTATTTCCCGGCATAGCATTATCTCATCAAGTTCAGATTTTGTCCGGATTTTATAATCTCCATCACATACAACTGTTTCCGCTTCACAGGTTGAAGTTTCCCATCCTGAACAATCCTGACGGCAGTTTGCATCTCCTCCGCTAAATATTGAGCTGTCTATCTCAATGCAACTCTTCGATCCCCCGTCACAGATTTCACCCTCTTCAACTATACCGTTGCCACATACAGGTTCATCATCTCCGTTTTCAGACACAGAATTATCGCCTGTATCCTCTCCGCAAGCAACTGTAAACAATGTAAAAATCATCAAAAATGTAATTAAAAATCTCTTCATAACAAAAATCTCCTGTCAAAATTATAAAAATTCCTGCTTCTTAACTTACAGTATCATATTTCAACCAATTTTATTATTTTTTATTTTTTTTGATGATAATATCAAAACTGAGGTGGAACTATAGGCTCAACAACTCCCGGAGGTATGAATATATATTGTGGAAACAAGCTGTCCAGCTCGTCACCGTCAGTCGGGTTGTTCGGATACTTATTTCTGAGGCTTTGTTTCCATCCGTTTAAGAAATCTGTTACATCTTTTATTGAGTTTCTTACCTGCCAGATAGTGTACCCTTCCACTTCGTCAACTGGATATGTTTCTCCTGATGGGTGAGCACCGTTTTGCACTCTTTGATTATATCTGTCAACCATATCTATGGCAACTGGTCCATATACTCCACTTCCTCCGGGTGTATTTGTGGCCGGAACCGGAACTCTAAAAAACTCTTCAAGAGACCTTAGCTGCAAAAAACCTGAATCCCCGTATTCCCAATTACCAAAAAACTCCTCTATAAGCATGGCATAGCCTTCAGTGATCATTTTGTTTATGTCTCCCCAGCGTATATCTTCAATGGAGAAATCATTGGGGTCTTTAAGATTACACTTTTCACCCCTTATCAGATAACAGTGATCAATGTGTGCAAGCTCATGCATTGTAAGCCGAAATAAGTTTCTGGATGATCTTGGGATTACAGGATCAGTAGCCTCATTTCTAACATTACGCGGCATTGAAATGTGAGGTATTGTAGGGCTGTCAAAATCTTGACAAAAAGCTCTTCCAAAGTCTCTACTGGAGTCACCTCCATAATGAGCCTCTATTTTAATACTGTCAGTGATTGTGGAATATGATAATCCATTATTAAAATGCGACAAAATATCCATCATTGTAAAAAAATAATTTGCTCCTCTGAACAAGTGAGCATAAAACCAGTGTCTACCGGCAAACACCTCAACTATATGAAATTTAAAAGGTTTAATTTCAGCTGTTCCTGTTGTGGTTGTGTAAAATGCCTGTTCACCGCTATTTCCGGCTTCTATATAGAATTCTCTTTGAGGTGCTCTCCATACTATGCTGTAGTGAACAGCTGACGAATAGTTTCTGTCTGATTCAAATTCTCCGTTAGCATCTGTAATTACTGTCTCCGTCATTTTCAAAAAAGTATCGTGAATCAATATGGGTACTCCGGCAACAGGAGGAGAAGAATTTAAAAAAGGATCTTCTACTGTTATTTTCCCAGAAGGCTTCCAGGACGCAATTATCTCCAAATCCAATATCAGAAAAGATTCTTCTTCCAGAAGCGGATAATAATTTAAAAAGAAATCAGGTGTCGGTTCTCCTTCAGCAGGTTCCAGTATTACTTCTTCCAGTATTTCGTAATCAATATCGGGAAGTGAAGTGTCAACTCCAACTACAGCATACTGATACGCGGGTTTGTCTTCAGGAACATCAGGATTTATATAGACAGAACCTCCCTGAGCTATTTCATGATCAAGAGGAATATCAGAAACAGGAAAACCACCTGCATGGATAAGTTTCATCTCTTCTTCATTATCGGGCTTGAATTCTATGTAATAATGTGTGGGAGCAAGATCTTCATCACTTATTTCACCCTCTTCTATTTCACCTTTGTCTATCAGACTGTTTCTTGCAGCGGTAAGATTCTCTACAGAATAAGGGCTGTCTACCTGCTCTCCGAGAACTACCATCTCATCTGTCAGATCTTCAGGCTCGTGGGTCGGATACTGAGTTTTCATGTAGCTTAATCTTATGCCGCTGCCTTCAGGAAACATCGTAATATCATCAACAGTATAGTTATTTCTCAGTTCAACTCTGTCGCCTATCATTGCTGTCGTCACTACACTCGATCCGTTAAATGCTATCTTTTGAAATTCATTGTTCCCATGAGAATAAAGTGTGCCGTCATACGCTTTCAGTTCCGGTTCATAAGGATTATAACAACAAGTTGAAATGGGTGCAAGCGTTTCAGCTTCATATCTTTTGAGCCCAGCCCATTCAAATGTATATATTACACCATCCATTATTTCAAGCTTTGTGACATCACCTGAAGTGTTTCTCTGATCTTCAATTTCAAGTGTATCAAGATTCAGTATTTTTATGCCCTGACCGTCACCGACATAAAGCTTATCATCATAAATTCTTAAAGCTTTTGTGGTTCCATAAGTATATTTATGATTGAAATCTCCGGTATCAAGATCAAAAGACGATACACCGTTTTCAGTTGCAATATAAAGTACATTTTCATTGAAAATCAAATCTGAAGCCGGACCGTAGATTGTTTTCTCATAAAGCATAACCGGGTTAATCGGATGTGAAACATTATAAAGAGCAAATCTGTTATAAAAACCGACAGCCAGTATTTTATTATTGACACCGGCTATAGAATAGACTGTTTCGTTTAAATCTATAAAATCTGCAAGTTTCTCTGTAAAAGGAAGACAACCTGTCTCGCCTTCACTGTAAATGAACTCGGAATTTATTCCTCCATAAACAGAACCACCTTCCTCTAAAAGACAGAAGCTGTTTACAGAAAGTGGCCCTTCATCAATAACAGGATCTTCTGCATAAGCAAAAGACACCGCAAAAAGAACCGCTATCATCAAAAATATTTTCATTTTTTCAAACATTATTTTCTCCGTAACAAACAGTTAAAAAACAATTTAATTCATTTTATAACCATTTACGGGGAGGCCCTCGTACTGTGATCTGTCCGTTTCGCAGAAAATTGAAAAATCGGGCAATAATTTGTGAGTTGTGAGTTGTGAGTTGTGAGTTGTGAGTTGTGAGTTGTGA
>JAWOGE010000072.1:0-17141 GCA_046497165.1 bacterium
TTTCCGTGTTGTGCGTTCTTGTCGGCTTTTACAACAACAAGATAGTTGATGCGCTCTTCGATGTCAATTTTTGACAGAAATTTCTCAAGATTTTCCAAAGGGGTAATTTTTTTATCAACATGGATCTCACCGTCTTCGGAAACATGTATATCTATCCGTTTTGTTGATGATATTGTGTCGGATGAGGTTGCGGAAGGCAGCTCAACACTTAGCCCCGAGTCTTTTACAAAAGTGCTTGTCAGAGAAAAGAAAATAAGCAGAGTGAAAAGAACATCCACAAGAGCACTTATGTCTATCTTGAATCCTTCCTGATGTTTACGCCTGAGATTCAAAGGACTCCTCCTTTTTAAGCATCTCCTGTAATCTTTTTAATGCCTTTTTAAAAGAAACTGAAGTTTCAGGAAAACGATTTTCCATTTTTTGCATAACAAGAAGTAGTTTTTCTCTGCATAAAGGTTTTTTTTCAAGCAGCGGTATCAGCGTCTCGAGGCGTTTTTCCTGATTTTCAGATTCAAGAAATAATTTTTCCAATGCATCTGTTTTGTCTGCTGACATAACCGTCCTTCTTATTCAGTTCCCAGTGTTTTATTTAACATAAATAGAGCTAATTGCAAAACTATTTTGCAAAAACTGTATGTTTGCGAATGAAGTAAATTATAAAAACAGAAGTTATTCCAACCATGTTTGCAATGAAATCATAAAAACAGGGGTGTCTTCCCGGAATAAGAATTTGAGATGATTCATTAATTACCGCACATGCACAAAGCATGACAAATGGTATAAAAAGGGGCGTTTTTTCTCTGTGTATGTATTCGAGTGTTCTGTAACAAAGCCATGCAAGTATTGAAAACATTAAAAAATGTACAAGTTTATCCACATTGGATATGGATATAAAAGATTTTTGAACGGGAACGATATTGAGCATAAAAACAACTATGAGATATAAAAATAAAGGGAGATAGTAAAAAACGAAAAGCTTCATTGAATGATATCTTTTTTTCTTTTCATAAAGGTCTGTTTTCTCGTGTTTCCCGGAAAAATCGAAAGTAAATTTTCTTTACGGGATAGGTCTGGAACGGTTTTTCTGAAATATTTGTTATTTTTAGTGAGTTTTTCTGAAACAAGTACGGGACAGTCTGATTCCATACTGAGGACAGCCCCTTCCGGAGAGGAGAGTTCCACATGAAACTTTCCGAGTTTGTTTTCAAAAAACGCCTTCGTTTCCATATTGTCGTCTTTTTCTTCCATGAGGATTTTTTTGAGGGTGAACTCACCGTTTTTTATCAATTTTCTGAGAATTTCCGAATAGATGTTTCTGGACATGACAAATGATGCCATAAAATCATCACGGGAATAACCTTCAAGTGTTACCGGAAAAGTCATTTTGTTTTCAGAATCGGTCATAATGACAATGGGAGCTGTAAAATCATTGTCCGATGTAAATCCGGTGACATTCATCTTAAAATATTTCATGGTAAAAATTCTCCTCTGAGAGTGTTTTTCAGTATCTCTTTTATATTTACTTTTACGATCTGTCCTTTATGAGAAGGTTCTGCGTTTTTGACATGGGCTATTATGTTGTGTGCAGTTCTTCCGTACATGGTATTTCCCTGCTTGCTGTAGCCTTCTATGAGAACAGTTTCTTTACGGTTGAGAAAACGCCCTCGCACTTTTTTCATTATCTTTTTCTGATGTTCTAAAAGTTTGTTGAGCCTGGAAAGTTTTATCTCCTGAGACAGATTATCTTCGAAAACTCGAGATGCTTTTGTCATAGGTCTTTGAGAATAGGCAAAGGCAAAAATTGTATCATAGCCTATTTCGTCAAGGAGTGAAACAGTGTCGGAAAAATCTTTGTCAGTTTCGCCGGGGAATCCTGTTATGAAATCACTGCTGAGACTTATGTCTGGACAATATTTTTTTAAGGTTTCTATTTTTTTTATGTATTCTTCGCGAGTGTAGCCCCTTCCCATTTTTTTCAGAATCGAGTTGCTTCCTGTTTGTGCGGGAAGATGAAGATAGGGCATGAGGTTTTCAATTTCCGCAAAAGCTTCAGCGAGCTTCTTTGTGAAATCTTTGGGATGCGATGTCACAAAACGCAATCGTTTCAAACCCGGAATGGCGGCAGTTTTATGAAGAAGTTCTGTAAAATCCATTTTCTCTCTGCTGTCGTAGTAACTGTTGACATTCTGACCGAGAAGGGTTATCTCCCGGACACCTCTGGACAAAAGCTGTTTAATCTCTTTTTCAATTTTGTGATAAGATCGGCTGATCTCTCTTCCTCTCAGAAAAGGAACTATACAGTATGTGCAGAAATTGTTGCATCCGTGTATCACAGAAACAAAAGATGAAAGAGAGTTGAATTCCGGCTTATGTGAATCTTCTGGAAAAAGCTCGGTATCGACTCTGCTTTCTTTGTTTTGCCTTGTCATTATAATGGGAAAATTTTCTTTTTCAAAAGCATCGGGGATCATTTTTTCATATTCGGGGGAAAAAACACCGTCAACCTTTCTGTTGTTTTTCAGAAGTTTTTTTCCGAGTTGCTGAGCAACGCATCCGGTAACAAAAACAGGTACAGACGGTGATTTACACTGTTCTCTGTAACGACCTATAAGGCTGAAAAGTTTCTGTACGGGTTTTTCTCTGACGCTGCAGGTGTTTATTATAAACAGATCGGCTTTTTTGGGTTCTTCCGTCCGATGCCATCCTCTGTTGAGAAGAAGAGATGCTATGCATTCACTGTCGTATTCATTCATCTGACAGCCGAATGTATGAATAAGAAAATATTTCATTTAACCTTTTATATTCGGTTTTACAATGTCAGCATAGATAAAAAGATGTCAAAGTCCAGAAAAAAGCTTTCAGGGAACAAAATTTTGAGTTGAAAAAATCAGAAAGCGTAACCGCTTACGAAAAATATGTTTTGTGTTCCGAAAAGAAAAGCCTGCCCGTCAAGATCTGTGACGGCGGGGCCGTCAACGATTTCATTTTCTGAATCGGCAACATTGCCGGGAAACATGGACTCATTTATACTTACACTAAGGCCACTCTGGCTGCTGTAAGTTGTTCCGAGAAGATAAACGCCTGCTTCACTTGGTTCGTTAAGACGATCATCGTATTCATAAAGTGAATCGAGATTTCCGTCATTAAAAGGAGTGCCGCAGTTCATGGCAACTGTTTTCTTGCTTGTTCCCCTGCTTTTAACACGAGTCATTGAAGAGAACGGACATGTCAGACCGATGTTGTTTCTCTGAATCTCCCAAGAGTTGTTTTTATTGTAGAACATGAAAACATTACGATTAGCTCTCAAACCGTCATCACTTGTCTCAAGGTTTGTATCCGCAAAACCTCCGGCGAGTATTACGGCACCTTCTTTCTGCTGCCATTCTTCACCGGAGTCCCAGATCACACGGTCGGCAGAAGCGGAAACAAGATGAAAATCATCTTCAAGATCCAGACTGAGGGTCGATACTTTCGGCACACCGTTTTCTACGGTGATTATTTCAGCGAAATCGGCACCCATTACATAGTTTGAATTTATCTCTTTTGCTTTTACTCCTCCAAGCACCATTATCTGAGGGTGAAAGACCTCTTCATCATCATAATATGATATGTCAGCTACAGCATGGTGGCAACGAGCGGTATTAAGATTTGTGAGTTGTGTGTTGACGCCTGAAGGCTGACTTTTGTCGGGAGTTATCCAGTAAACTTTATCACTTGCATTTCCATCACCGCATCCACCTGTGACAAAAACACCGCTTGTTCCACCGCCTTTCACGGCTGTGGCATTTGCGTGTGCTCCCGGATCTCCCTGATCTATTTCAGTGGAAAAAGAGTTGTCCGGATTATATATAAGGATAGAGTTACTGTAAACATCATTGGGCATTTTCCCGTATGCAACGACAACCAGACCTCGTTCACTCCCATCATGTACGGTGGCCATTTTATGGTCCATGAGAGCTCTCTGAAATCCAGGGGCACCTCTTTTTTTCATTCCGGGAATATTTATTATTTCAGCTCTGGGAGTTATATACTCCTGTTCCGGATCAAAAGATTTCAACCAGCCGCCTGAAAGAAGGATTTCTCCGTTGCTCAGAGCGGTTGCCGCTGATCCGGCACTGCCTTTTTCCGATATGTATGTTTTGAGGGCATTGTTTGTACCACTGTTGTTTTTGAAAATTTTTGTAAAATCACCGACAACACCGAGGGGAACAGTTACAGAAATGTTTTTATCGGCATCATATTGTATATCTTTTATGATTCCGGTCATTTTGGGTTTTTCATTTTCATTTTTCACTATTACTTGAAATTTGTAATAGTTCCCGTTAATCATAGATTCCATGAACTCTTCACTGCCGTTGAAGTCACTTACAACAAAAGGTGTCGGCTGGTAATCATAGGTGTATCCGTCTGAAACATTCTGTTTTGTATAGACAGTTATAAATATTCTGTCGGTGGGAAGTATGGCCATGTTGCGACAATTCGGTTTGGAAATCATGGAAAGAGAATCACAATAGAAAGGTGGCGAGTTGTCATAGTGATAGTAAGGTACTGCCAGATCAAGTTGGATGCTTCCGTAATTTTCTGTCGTACATGCCAGCATAATGAAAATGACAGAGAATAACATCAGCAGTTTTTTTAATTTCATATTTTTCTCCATTTTTTTCGTTTTCATAACATCACCAGTTAATAGTGTTTTCCGGCGGCGGATCCTCCTGGGTGAGGAAATACAGTCCGGTGGTTGCTCCCGCTATGGCAATAATGGAAACGGTGGTGATGAACCATGTTGTTTCATAAAATGGTTTCCTGCGGACCTCTCTCATGGACGCTTCTTTGCCTTCAGCATCCATTTCAGAAATCTCGCCTTCAAGATAAATGTTTTCACCAATTTTCAAATCAAGTCCACCCGCTCCCTGAGCAGATATGTTGATTGTGAAAATCAGTAGAAAAATAACAGAAAAGACTTTGATTAAATTACGCATTTTCTACCCTATGTCATTGTTAAACCACTTTCACACAAAAAGGTAATACCATAATTAATTTTTTGAGTCAATATTTTTTTACACATTATTCTGAATGCTTTTCTGTGAGGAGTTCCCGAAAAGAAGTTGTTTTGTCAGAGTGTTCAAAAAAATTGCTGTGCAGTAGAGGGTTTTCAAGATACATGTTTTTTAGAAACTCCGCAAATTTCAAAGGGTTGTCGGTTTCCCCCCCGGTTATGGTTTGCTGATCTGTTTTAAGTTCCGTCTCTGTAGCTGTCAACTCTTCGCTTACAAGTTTTTTTATGGCTTTGCGATGGCAAAGTTCTATGTGCGAGCGAAAAACGGCCTTATCATGTGTGGTTTCATCTGAAACCTGTGATTTGAAAGAGTGCTGTATGCTCCCTTTGAGATATATGAGAGTTGAAACAATTTTTTTTGAATTGACAGTGTTTACTTCTGTCTGAATGTGATAAAGCTGATCCTTGTGACGGACATTGGTGTTTATTCCCGGCAGAGACATCATAGGCAAAGTTTTAATTTTTGCGAAAATATTTTCGGACTCTTCTTCTGCGTTTTCTTCTTACAAATGGTTTTTTCTTCTTTTCAGATGATTTCAGGCTGACTTCACCTGCGGCGATTTCACGCAGAGCAAGAACGATTTCCCGGTTGTTTTTGGTGTTTTTAACGCGGGGTTCGTCACCTTTCAGGAGCTGTCTGCTTCTTTTTGCCGCAAGAATAACCAGCTTCATCCTGTTTTTTTCTTTTTTTAGAGCGTCTTCCATGGTAACTCTTGCCATTTTTTCCCCCTGAAATTTGTATAGCAAAAAATATTAAAAACAACTGGAAAGTCATTATATAAATAAAAATGCTGTTGGCAACTCTTTTTAAAGAAGAATGGTTTTTTCTGTTAAAAATAAAATTGAAATACTGAAAACAAGCTGTATAATCTCTCTGAATATATTGTATAGGGGTGAAATGAAAATACGCTTAAATCCCGTAACACTCAAATCTAAATTGTTGATTCTCTCAGTAGCTGTCTTTATTTCCATAACCGCTCTTTTGCTGACATCTCTTCTTGCTTTCAAAAGTTATGACTCTTCCTCAGACAAACTTCTCGAAGCTTTTTCAAACTCCAGAAAACTTAATGAAATTGGTGCGGAGCTTTCCCGTTTCAACAATATCATAGCTCTTCAGCTCATAGACGGGGAACGCCGGGAGATTATAAATGACCTCGAAGACACCCTGATATATCAGTGGCTTAATGATGAAGCGAAACACCATATGAATGAGGAAAAACGCGTACAGTTTCTTGACAAATGGAAGGAATACTTTGAACTTATTCAGAAAACACATCGGAATGTTACGGATATTGATCAAACATTGAGTGAGTATCTGGCTTATACTCACGAACAGGTTTTTCGAGTGAAAATAGGTGAAAATTCCGGTCTTAAAAAACTCTCTTTCTACAGGTGGATAAATGATGAGGGCAATGTGAAGAAGCAGCATCCGGTTATTCAGGATGCTTTTGAAAAGCTCAGAAAAAATTTCAACCGAGTCGCTTCTCTGGAATCAAAAGGGGAGGTCCCTCCCGGGCAATACAGGAACCTCATGTATGCCATAGAGGCTGCAAAAGACAGTGTTTACAATGTTCAGTCAGAAAACGAAAAGTTTATTCTTATTTTTAAAAATCGACTTCAGAAAATTTCTGATGAAATGTTTGGAATGTTAAATGAAGTGCGTTCCGGAAATATAAAAAACGAAACAATGAGAAGAGAGCGACAGCAGAGTCTTTCTGAAAACATAGTGGTTCTTCTTACTACCATTACGGTCATATTTTTAATTATGTTTTTTGTGATAGTGTTTTTTATGGGAAACAGCATACTGAAACCCGTATACAAAACCAGAGAAAAACTCAGGGATTTGTCAAAAAAAGGCGGGGATTTGAGAATGACGCTGCCTGTTGTTTCTGATGATGAAATAGGAAAAATGACCAGCAGTGTAAACGATTTTATCATCCATTTGAGAAAAATAGTCAACAATGTCAAAGATGCGTCTGTCCAGCTCGATACCATATCTGAAAATATATCACAGGGAAGTGAAGGGGCTTCTTCTCGTATCTCTGATGTGAGTGATTCTGTGGAGAGTATTTCCGGAAATCTTTCCGAGATAACAAGCCGTCTGAAAAAGACAACCGAAGAGATGCAGAATGTAAGCAATGTTGTTGTCAAACTGTCCCGGCACTCCGACAGCAGTTCAAAAATGCTCGGAAGAGCACTTTCTTCCATGAATGAGATACAATCCGCCAACACGGAGATTCAGGAAATTACTGAAGTTGTGGATGAGATCGCCTTTCAGACAAATCTTCTTTCTCTCAATGCCGCCATAGAAGCTGCAAGGGCAGGGGAGTATGGAAAGGGTTTTGCTGTTGTTGCAAAGGAGGTGCGACAGCTTTCCAGAAGAAGTTCAAAATCAGCACAGCAGATAAACAGCCTTCTTAAAAATACCGGATCTAAAATAACTGCCGGAGTCATGACTCTTAATGAAACCAACAGCAATTTTACAAAAATGCTGGACGAATTCCGGAAAATTTTTAACGATATCACAAAACTTTCAGAAGAGCTTAAAACCAACACATCAGAAGTTTCCAGTGTGGACAAAGATATATCCACAATACAGAGTACTCTCAACAACAACGCTGCTTATGTTGAAGAGGTGGCTTCTTCAACGCAGGGGATGTCGCACCACACAAAGTTACTTCTTGAAAATATGAAAAAGTTTAAAGTGGATTGAACATTTTTTATATGCTTTAACGAACAGGGGGTGGGAATGAAGCGAAAACTCTTTCTTTCATTACTTACAGTGGTTTTATTTTTTACAGGATGTGACAATACAGCCGATTCGTGTCCGGAAGGTGAGGTTCGAGATTTAAGATTCAGGACACTGCCGCAGGATACATTCGGGATGTGTATTTCGGAAAAAGAATCAGAAGATGAAAAATGGTGCAGCGGCAAAATTGAAGATGGTGAATGTCTCTCCGAAGTTTCCGCAGGAGAAGAATGCCGTGTTCTTGCGGATTGCGGAGAAGATGCCGACATATGTCTCGGAGATCCCATGGTTCTTGACAACATGAAGTCGGAAGTGGATATTGATGAGGGAACATCGGCACTCATTACTTCTGAAAATCTCAGAAATATGGGGCTTTCAATCTGCACTGTCACCGAATGTGACAAAAAAGATGAAGATGTGTGCCCCAATGAAACCACCTGTCAGAATGTTTTTAAAAAGCTCGGCATGGAAGATATGGAACTTTTTATCTGTATGAAAGATGAAGCTCCAGATGATACGGGAAACACAGGAGATACGGGTGATACCGGGAACACCGGAAATACAGGGGACACCGGAAATACCGGAAATACAGGGAATACAGGTGAAGAATCAGATATTGCCTGTCTGGGTGATGACTGTTCCGAACACGCTGACTGTAAAGTCGAAGGCTGTGAAGCCACTTTCTGTACAGCCGGACTTGCGGAGAAGGGGTTTACGGAAATATCTGCATGTGCTTACCGATGTGATCCCGAAAACGAAAATGCTGACTGTGAAGATGCGGGGCTTGAAGGGTTTGAGTGTACAGATGTTCAGCCTGCTTCAATGTTAGGTGTGGAGCTTGACGGTGCCAAAGGTATTTGTGCTCCTCCGGAAGATGAATAAACTAAGAAGAACTTAAGGAGTTCCAATGAAATTGAGAATAATTTTTCTTTTACTTTTTGTTTCCATTTTTCTCGGAGTTTTATCCGTAACCGCAGGTTCCGGTAAGGGTCGTACAACTTTTGTTTCCAAATGCGGGCAGTGTCACAAAGAGGAAGGTGGTGACGCCACTCCTTTTTCTCCTGCCAAATACGCCGCACGCCAGTGGGAAAGATTTTTTTCGAGAAATCAGCACCAACGGAAGAAAGATATTTCCGACAAGGTGACGGAGGATGAGCTGGAAATAATAAAAAATTACCTCATAAATCATGCCGCGGACAGTTCTCAGCCTGAAGCCGCGGGACTCAAATGATTTAAAGGAGGTTTTAATATGAAAAATATATTACTTATATCTATTTGTCTATTTATCTTTTTTCCGTTGTTTTCCGACGAGATGGAGGATTCCGAAGTTGATGCAAAATCAGTAACGGAACATACACAAGAGCTTTCGGATGAAAGTGGGGTGGAAGAAATATCCGAATCTGAACAGAAAGAAGAAGAAACTGAAACTTCGGAAGATGAAATTGCTGAAGATGAAGAGGCTGAAAAAGAGTCTGAAAATGAAATAACGGAGCATGATACAGCCGGAGAAGACAGTGAACTTGAAAGAATTAATGAAGAGCCGGAAACTCCGGAAGATGAAGTTGAAACAGCCGCTGATGTAAAAAAAGAAAAAACTTCGAAAAGTGCGGCGGAAAAAAACAGTGAAAGAATAGATTTTCTGGAGTCGGTTCTTAACGAAGTGGAAAGAGCAACTCTGGTTGACCGTCTTTCTCTAAGTGCCGATGTTCGTGTGACCATGAACAACTATCTCTATTTTGAAAATTCGGATGAAAAAGATATCAACAACGGGTTTCTCAGAAAAGATGGACACACCATAGGTGCATGGAATATCCGGGGGCGTATAAAAATGCAGTCCATGCTCGGTGACAAGTTCAAGCTGACTTCATGGCTGACCATGTATAAGCAGTTTCTGGAATCTGCACCGGGAAGATATGAGCGTGATCACATAGCTCCGACTTACGATTCGTCAAGGGGGTACTATCCTTCCGACAGCAGGGTTTACATGGAAAGACTCTATGTTGACTGGTTTATCACAAACTGGTTTATTTTCACTATCGGTCGCGGTTCTGTTGTGGATGGGCCACCTTCTGATATAAGACATGACAATGTAAGGCTCGGTACTTTTCAGGAATCCGCTTTTAATCTTCCCATTGAAGGGATGTATCTGACTTTAAATCTTGAGGAGCTTCTGTCATGGAGAGACTCCTACTTCAGATTTTTTTATGTTCCCCGTGTGTTTATGGGTGTTCCGGGAATTGACAACAATCTTTTTGTGACGAGAGACAAGCCTCTCCTTTCTATATTCGGAATTCACAGTGAGTTCGGACTGCCTTTTTTCTCCGGGAGCAAAGTTTATTTCCAGTCCGCTTACTCACCGGCAATGCGTCAGGGGGTTGTGAAACAGGAGATAGACGGAGAAGAAGTTGTTCTCCACAACACTTCCAATTTCGGAAAAATGCTTTTTTCAAATATAACATTTGTAACTCCCCGTGTTTTTAACTCTCCTGTGGATCTGTTCTTTTCTGTGAATCATAATCTTGCCGTATGTCCCGAAAGAAACGAAGAAAATCCGGGAGCAGGGTTTTTCGGTCTTCCCGAAGATGGAGACAGAGGCTTGGTTCCTCTTGCCTCTTTACTGGGTAACAATCTTACCGGTGTCACTCTTCACGGTTTTATGTTTTACGGAGGTCTCAGATATCATACACCCATAAAGATGTTCAACAGCCATCTGAAAATAGGAGGAGATTTCAATTACGGAACGAAAAATCATTTCTCCTTTTATGTTCCCGATACCACAGGACTCAGCAGATTCGGGATTCGGGGTATGCATGGGGAAGCTTATGTCATAATCCCTCTGCACAGAAAAGCTAATATAAGGGCTGCGTATATTTATGAACGCAGACTTTTTGAGTATGATTTATATCATTCTGTTGGTGAAAATTCTTCAAACATACCGAAGACTGACGAGATAATACACAACTGGAATATAATGTTGAATGTTCATTTTTAAGAGTATGAAAGGTTTGGGTGAGTTATGAATTGCTGTTTCAGTATAAAATCAATTTGTTTTTGCTTTCTCTTTTTGCTTTTTATGCCGATTTGTATTCTGAACGCTTCTGATATGTCTGATGATGAAAAACTTTCCGAAGAAAACACAAAGAGGCTGGATTATCTTGAGGAGCTTCTTGATGAAGTGGAAAGGAACACACTTGTGGATCGTCTTTCTTTGAGTGCGGATGTTCGTGTAACCATGAACAACTATCTTTATCGTGAGCTTTCTCCGGAGAAAAACACAGATTACGGCCTGATTCGTGAAAACGGGGAGACAATAGGTGCCTGGAATATAAGAGGCCGGATAAAAATGAGCTCCATGCTGGGGGACAGTTTTAAACTCACCGCCTGGCTTAGCATGTACAAGCAGTTTCTCGAATCTTCACCGGATCGTTATAATTCAGTTTCCATAACTCCTTATTACGATGGTTCAAGGGGGCAATATCCTTCGGACAGTAGAGTTTATATGGAAAGACTTTATGTTGACTGGTTTATAACTGACTGGCTTGCTTTTTCAGCCGGACGCAGTTCCACAGTGGGGGGGCCTCCTTCCGAAATAAGATACGATTCTGTCCGTCTGGGGACATTTGCCGAATCCATAATATCTTCGCCTCTCGATGGAGTTTATCTTGCTTTTGATCTTGACACAATCTTCGGAATGAAGAACTCTCTTTTCAGACTGTACTATGTTCCCCGCCTTTTTATGAACGATGTGGATATCCCCAACAATCTCTTTGTTTCAGAGAAAAATCCTCTTCAGTTTGTTTACGGAGGTCAGCTCGACATGGAAATTCCCGGACTTCGCAATTCCAATTTTATGCTTCAGATCGCCCATCTTCCTGAACTGAAAGGAAACAGTCCCGATGCCGATATGGACGGAGACGGACAGCCCGATGAGTTTTTTGTATCTTATTCTATGGGTAATATATTGATGTTGAACGCAAATCTTACTGTCCCCCGAATATTTACATTACCGCTGGATGTATACGCGGCCTTTAACTATATTATGGTGAAGACACCTCTGAGGGATGAAAAAAACCCGGACAGGGGATTTATAGGAATAAGCGATGAAGATGGGAATACAACTCCGCTTTTTTCATTGCTGGGGAACAATCTTTCAGGATCTGTACTTCACGGGTTTATGGGTTACGGCGGAGTTCGTTATAATTTCCCTTTTACATTGAATCATATCTCTCCAAAATTAGGTGTGGATTTCAATTACGGCTCTCCCAACCATTATTCATTTCATTCCCCTGATACAACGGGACTTAACCGTTTTGCAATTCGCGGAGTTCACGGAGAGGCATACGGAATAATTCCCGTACATAGAAAAGCGAACATAAGGTTGTGTTATGTTTATCAGCGCCATTTTCATACTCCGGATCTTTTTCTTCCTGTTGGTGAAAACCGATCCAATGTTCCTGAAATTGACGAGATAATACACAATTGGAACATAATGCTGAATATTTATTTTTAAAAGATTTTATAAAAATGGTGAGATGCCGGACTTACGCAGGTTATTTTCTTCTTTTCACATCACTTGTAATGATCGGAACGGTTTTTATTTTCAACGGTTCTGCCTACCCTTTTTTTTCTCTGACTTACAAGATCTTGGGTGTTGTGTTCTCCATCGCTTTGGGAAAAGCCGGAATAAGTGCTTTTTTTAAAAAAAATTTTATGTCGGGTTTTCTTCATGTTTCCTGGATGTTTTTACTTGTTTTTTGCATGGTTAATGAAAGAGAGTTCGTACATGTTCGTGTTCCCGCCGGTAAATTTGATGAAATCATGCAGGTCGTTTTCCCGGAGAAAAAAATTCGTCTTTTATCACATGAGCTTAAACAAAAAGGCAACCTTACCGGATATGAACATGCTGTTGTAGAAAAATCCGGAGTAAAACACGAGGTGACATTGAACAACCCTCTTAAAATCACGAAGCATACCGCCATCTATGTTACCGGGCAGGGCGAGGAATTTCTGCTTACAACTTCTCCGTATCTGTATGTTGTCCTTGTTTTTGCCGTAATCTCAACATTTTTTCTTGCTTTATGGGCGTTCAACGAACGGAGGATAATTTGACACTTTTCTGGCTTGTTCTGCTAACTTGCATCAGCACTGCGGCTTATATAATCTCTCTTAAAAAACCTTTCTTTTTATATCCGGCCATGATTTTTCATCTGTTTCTTCCCGTTTCGGTATGGTTGAATACAGGACTGCCTCCCTTCGTTAACGGATACGGTTCCATGGTGTTTTTCTCACTGCTGATTTCTGTTAAAACTCTTATGCTGAAAAGAGAAAAACTCCGGCAATTTCACACAGCTGCAGTTGTCTTAATTATGGCGGGATCGTTAATGATGCCTCTTTCGCAAAAAACAGTACCCGCAGTACTTGATTCCGTGTGGCTTGTAATACATGTTCCTCTTTTTTTTCTGGGTTATCTCTCACTTACATCCGCTTATGTTGCATCGTTTTTCAAAGACACAGGAAGTTTTGTCAGGCGTGAAATGAAAAGGGCTGTCTTTTTTTCGTGGAGCGGTATTTTAACAGGAGCAATGTGGGCTGAAGTGAGCTGGGGAAGATTCTGGGGATGGGATAGCAAAGAAGTTGCGGCACTTTCCATTTTTCTTTTTTCCCTGAGTTATTTTCATTTTTCCGGCGAAAAAGAGAAAAAGCTGGCGGTTCATGTCTCTTTTTATGCAATGCTGATAACATATTTTGCTGTATCATATCTTATTCCGGGAAATCATAATTATATTTAAAATTGACAGCTTTATCATAGTATGGAAAATAAAAACTGGCATGATTATGGAGTGATACAATGAAAACTGCGGTGGTGTTTCATCCCGGAAAAGGACAGGATTTTGACGAAAAAATATACGGACTTTCTCTGTTTGAAAGGGCTGTGGCGGTTATTTCGGAGTTCATAGAAACAGACAGGGTGTATGTTCCTGTTATGGATACGCAAAGACAGTTCAGGAATGTCTCTGTTATTCCGGAAAAACCTGAAAATTATGACAAAATTATCCTCATGGATCCTGCTTTTGTCTGTGAAAGAAAATTATTGAAAAATCTTTTAGATAATTTTGATAAAACTGTAATAGGGTGTGATGAAAACTCTCTTGAACCTGCAGGTTTTGCTGTGTTTAAAAGTGAAGATATAGAAAAAGATTTTTTTTCCAATCCCTGGGAGTCCGTTTCAATTCTTGCTGACGAACGGAAAAATCTGCGTATTGCCATGCTTTCACGGAGATGGTGTTATGTCCTTGATAAAACCGATGTCAGAAAAGCGGAAAAGCTTATAGTCTCGAATCTTGTTTGCGATAAAGACGGGGTTGTTTCAAAGAATTTCAACAGAGTTTTTTCTCTTTTTATTACCAGGCTGACCTCTTTTTTGAAAATCTATCCTTTTTTATGGACTTTAATCAGCATGGCAACGGGTTTTTTCGGAGCATGGCTTATTTTTAAAGGTTCAGAATTTGCGGGGTTTCTGTTTTTTCAGCTTTCCGCGATTCTTTCCGGAGTTGACGGAGAAACCGCAAGACTTCATGTGAAAACTTCGAAGTTCGGTATGTGGTTCAATGCTATTGCAAACGACCTGGTTCTCTGGGCACTTTTTCTGGCCATTACATATTTTTCAGTTCAAAACGCTTTTTTATACAGATCGGGCGAACTTCTTTTCTGGGTTTTCCCCGTTTTTGTTACACTTAAATATGCTGCTGCAAATCGTTTTTCTTTGAAACCCGAGGACGAAGAGATTGTTTTTTCAGAAGTTTTAGGCAGATTGAAAAAAAGCAAACTGTACCGAGTAGTTCTTCCTTTGATGAAGCGTGATGCTGTTGTTTTTCTTGCTTTTATTCTCTCTTTTTTTGGAGTTTCCGGACTCATTGTTCCTTTTTATCTTATTCTTCTTATTTCTCTCAGCGGAACAGTTTTATATAAACTTACCAACCGAAGCGGAGAAGCTCCGGCATGAAAACTTCAGTGGTTTTATTCAGCGGCGGTCTTGATTCCACAACAGTTCTTGCCTCATCCGTAAAAAAAGGCGAAAAAGTTTTTCCGCTTACTTTGCTTTACGGTCAAAGACACTCTGTTGAAGCGGAATGTGCGGCCCGAACTTTGAAAAAATACGGATGTTCAGATTCTGCAATAACTCACAGACTTGACCTGTCTTTTATAGAAGGGTGCAGCCTCATGGACAAAGATCTTGAAGTTCCCTCTTCAGGAACTGACTCTTCCAGAAAAATTCCATCCACCTATGTGCCGGCCAGAAACATAATATTCCTTTCTGTAGCTGCTTCATACGCCGAAAGCATCGGAGCCGACACAATATATATAGGGGTCAATGAAGTTGATTACAGCGGTTATCCCGATTGCAGACCGGAATTCATAAAAGCTTTTAACAAAATGCTTTATCTGGGGAGCAAAAGAGCCGGAGAAGGCAATCTTAAAGTGAAAGCCCCTCTTGCCGGTAAAAGTAAAAGTGATATAATTCACATGGGAATGGATCTGAAAGTTGATTATCCAATGACCCACAGCTGTTATAACCCTGACGAAAAAGGTCTTGCCTGCGGAGTCTGTGACAGTTGCCGGCTCAGGTTGAAAGGTTTTGAAAAAGCAGGCTTCCGTGATCCGGTTAAATACCAGTAATTGTTCTTCCTGTTTTTAGGTTCCAGACCATAATTAAAAGCCATTTCCACCTCCAAGAGCAAAATATTTTATCAGATGAACACTATAGTTCTACAGACTATAGTTAGCATCTTTATAATGATGCGAAAAACATTTCACCTGTGAAAAGGCTCGGAATAACTTTTTACGGGAATTGTTGATGGTCAGGATTTGAAGTAAAGTAAGAATGTTAGCCTAACGACAAACTTATATTTACCCCTGACGATAATTAAAACCTGAACCGTCCGACTCTCTCATTGAAAAAAGAAAAAAGCCTTCTGTTCTTAAGAGGTTACAAAAATCGCCGATTAACCTTCGGGTGAACCTCAGATTTTGTGTAACTCTTCTGAATCAGAATTCTTTCCCATATTTTCTAACTCAGAATCGAACGATTCAGGTAAAACTGTTCAAAGGTTAAAAGAGTTTTCGGCTCACTCTTTTTCGCAAACAGGAAGGCCTGTGGCGTTTTCTATATCGTTGCTAATATCTCCGTAGGGGGTTTCAGCGGGATAATATAAGGGGATGTCGCTGCCGTTGAAGTGAAGTTTTCCGCCGTCGACAGCTTCTGTGTTTTCTGCTTGTGTTACCGTGACTGTGCCACCGATTCCCACAGCGAGGATACATCGCTTGGTGCTGTTCATATTGTATGGGTCAATATAGTTGTACACATAAAGATTCCCGGCTCCTTTAATGATGTCGACGGTGTAAACCTGTGTGCTCAGAACAGTATCGGGAAAATAGAGGTGCAGATGAGGATTTTCAAAAATGTCGTTACTGCCTTGGGTGTTTTTTGATTCCTGAAAGGCCAGCAGATAGTCGTTCTGGTTGTTGTGAAAAATATAGGTGTTGTGACTGGAATTGTTTTCGTTGGGGATTGTTTTTCCGTCAGCGTATGTGCCTGTAAATATGGTTCCCTGCATTAGGTCAAACATGTGATCGGTGATATAACCTGCATCTGTATTGTAACGCTGTTCGTCAAAAATAAAGTCACAGACTGCATCGGCATCAACATTTCCGTAGGGTAAAACATCTGTCTCGCATTGGGATGTGTCCCATCCGGTGCACTGCATGTTGCATTTCGCTTCTCCACTGGTGAATCCGTCACTAAGGTCGGAACATTCCTTGGTGTCTCCGTCACAGATTTCATTATTTTCCACAACATTGTCACCACAGACAGAGGTATCTCCGGTGTTCCCGGTGTTCCCGGTATTCCCGGTATTCCCGGTGTTCCCGGTGTTCCCGGTATTCCCGGTGTTCCCGGTGTTCCCGGTGTTCCCGGTGTTCCCGGTGTTTCCGGTGTTTCCGGTGTTTCCGGTGTTTCCGGTGTTTCCGGTGTTCCCGGTATCTCCCGTATCTCCGGTGCTTTTCTCAGATTCCGGTTCGCAGATTCCGTTTTTACAGGTCTGCCCCTCTGGACAATCAGATTTTACCGTACATTCAGTTGATTCATCAGACATACAGGCAGAAAAAATAAAAAGAATAAAAATGAATAACCGACAATGCTTTTTCATAGGGCCCTCTCTTTTATCAGTTCTGTTCAAATATAGCAACTTTTGTTCTCTTTTGCAATTTTACCCACCTCTGGGTCACAGGAGTCGAAAAGTTAATCGTGTCAATCGACATTTTTAGCCATAAAGTTTT
>JAWOGE010000142.1:0-6253 GCA_046497165.1 bacterium
TTCTCGCTCTGTAAACCATTAAACCCACTGTAAGTTCCGCAACGGCATTGGAGTTCTGTCCCGGAGTGTTCATAACTGTAACTCCTTTTTCAGAAGCCGCCTCGAGATCAACATTGTCATATCCCGCTCCTGCACGAACAACAATTTTTAATCGTGGAGCTGAAGAAATTATTTCTTTCGTCACCTTGTCACTTCTCACAATCAGAGCTTCAGCATCTTTTACAGCATTCGCAAGCTCATTCTGTCCATCGTACTTTTCCAGAACACTAACCTGGAATCCGGCCTCTCCGGCCAGCGATCTGATATGTTTCACACCATCCGGATGAAACGGTTTTTTAGTTGCAACAACTACTTTTGTCATGATATCCTCCACCATGGTTAATAACTCAAAAAATGCTAACACTACTATGAAAAGAAAGTCAAATTAATTTTGATTAAAAACCTGAATCGTTCCATTCTGAGTTAGAAAACATTGGAAAGAGTTCTGATGCAAAAGAGTTACACAAAATCTGAGGCTCACCCGAAGGTTAACCGGCAATTTTTGTAACCTCTTAAGAACAGAAGGCATTTTCATTGCACTATCGAAAATGTTGCATTCGTAGGGGCAGACCTGCGTGTCTGCCCTGATAACAAAAACGGGCAACCAAATGAAATTACCCTAACAATGGGCGGATGTGAAATATTGGGCGAACACACAGGTTCACCCCTACTTCATGAACGGATAGGTGTGATCTGTCGGCGGATTGAATGTTTCTTTTATAGTCCGCTGACTGGTCCAGCGCAGTAGATTTACATGGGAGCCAGCTTTATCATTTGTTCCGCTGCCTCTGGCTCCACCGAAAGGCTGCTGACCGACAACTGCCGCTGTGGGCTTGTCGTTTATATAATAATTGCCGGCTGCATTTCTGAGTTTCCAGGATGCGGATTCTATGATATTGCGATCACTGCAGAACAATGCACCTGTAAGTGCGTAAGGAGATGTTTTATCAAGGATATCTATTGTTTCTTCAAATTTTTCATCTTCATATACATAAACTGTGAGAACAGGTCCGAAAAGTTCCTCTTCCATGGTTTCATAATGTGGATCCGTTGTTTTAATAAGAGTGGGTTCTATGAAATAGCCCTTTGACTTGTCGCTTCCTCCACCGTAAACAATTTCAGCTTTGTCCGATTCCTCAGCTCTCTCTATGTAAGCAGTTATGTCATTAAAGGAATTTTCATCTATTACGCTGTTCATGAAAGCTCCGAAGTTTTCTACATCGTCCATTTTTATTTCACGAACCATATCTTTCATGTGTCCGAGTATTTCATCCCATTTTGAAGAGGGAACATACATACGGGACGCGGCAGAACATTTCTGTCCCTGATATTCATAGGCCGCACGCACAGCGGCAACAGCAACCTGACGAGCATCGGCAGTGTTGTGAACCATAATAAAATCCTTGCCACCGGTTTCTCCGACAATTCTCGGATATGTCTTGTAATTTTCAATGTTTTCACCAACAACTTTCCACATGCGCTGAAAAACACCTGTTGAACCGGTAAAATGAATTCCTGCAAGATCTTTATGGGGAAGTACATGTTTGCCCACTTCAGAACCTCGGCCCGGAATAAAGTTTATAACTCCATCGGGGAAGCCCGCTTCTTTAAACAGCTGCATCAGAACATAGCCTGAATAAACCGATGTTGAAGCCGGTTTCCAGACCACAGTGTTGCCCATAAGTGCCGGACTTGAGGGAAGATTTCCGGCAATTGATGTAAAGTTAAAGGGGGTTACTGCAAATACAAACCCTTCGAGCGGTCTGTATTCCAATCTGTTCCACATACCTTCCGGATTATGCATGGGCTGCTCTTTGTATATTTCCTGCATGTAGTATGCATTGAAACGAAAGAAATCAACAAGTTCACAACATGAATCAATTTCCGCCTGATTAACAGATTTGCTCTGATTAAGCATGGTGGCGGCATTGAGAATATAGCGATATTTTGTTGAAAGAAGGTGTCCCGCCTTGAGAAATATTGCTGCACGGGCATTCCACGGCATTTTTTCCCAGTTTTCCTTGGCTTCAAGGGCAGCATCCACCGCCATTTTAATCTCTTTTTCCCCTGCCTTGTGATAAGTTGCAAGAACATGATTATGGTCATGCGGACAAACTGCTTCAGCGGTATCTCCGGTTTTAATCTCTTTACCACCGATAATAACCGGAATCTCTATCTTCTCTTTTTTCTGCCTTTCGATTTCTTTCCTGAGAAGTTCCCTCTCCGGTGAACCCGGTGCATAATCATAAACAGGTTCATTCTTCGGTTTTGGAAGAGTAAACAGTGCATTAGACATCATTGCCTCCTTTTGATTTCAGATAAATATAAAAAAACAAAACTCGTCACCGATTAATCTATAAAATATTATTCACTATTTCAACTTTTTTCAACCTAATATTTTGTTACAGTGAATTTCTTAAACCTGAATCGAACGATTCAGGTTATAGTCAAAGAACTTTATACATAACCAAAGCATCCACAAATCCAAGCTCTTTGTGTCTGAAAGCATGGGGAAGAACCGCCTTGATTTCAAAACCCATTTTTTTCCAAAGATAAACCGCCACCTCATTTGTGCTTACAACAAGGTTGTACTGCATCGCTATGAAACCCATCTCTTTTGCTCTGTTCAGTGAGTGCATGCACATTTTTGCAGCCACTCCCTTATTACGATGTTTTTCAGCCACCATATATCCGCAGTTGCTTACATGTGATCCGAGACATTCCTGATTCGGTTTGATATAATAGATACCCAATATATCTCCGCCGGCATTCACACAAACCCATGTCTCATGAGGTTTTATGTGCCAGTATTCAAAAGCTTCCTTTTCCGTTATATCGGGAGATTGAGGGAAACTGTCACCTTTTCTGAAAACATTTTTAACGAGAGGCCATATGTTCTTCCAGTCTTTGTCAGGAACAGCCTTTCTAATTTTCATAAAAACGATATCCCCTTTTCAAAAAGAGCTCTCATATATCCCGGGCCGTCTGTCGGAAAAAACATTGTTGAAAGGGTTAATATCTTTTTCACAGGCTTTTTCAATATCAATGTCAACCATTTCAACTGACTCTTCTTCCAAAGGCATCTCTGCAAGGTAATCTCCCTGCGGTGAAACACAAACACTCCCTCCGGTAAAAGTCAATTGTTCTCCCGTTCTGTTTTCGATGCCGATACGATTGGCTGTACATACAAAAACACGGTTTTCAACAGCCCTGGCATAATCAGCTTTCTGACAGTAAGGCATCACCAGATTGGAACTGTGAGCTATTATATGGGCCCCTTTCAATGCCAAGGTTCTGAAACTTTCGGGAAATATCCAGTCAAAACATACGGCAAGACCTATTTTTGCTCCTCTGAAATCAAAAACATTAAACCCGGTGTTGCCGGGCATAAACAACTCTTTTTCCTTGTAAAAAAGATGTGTCTTTCTGTATATGTAACGATCACCTTCCGGTGTAACCATCATTGAAGAGTTATATACTCTGTCACTGCCGTCATTTTCCGCAAAGCCAAACACTATGGCTGCATTCAACTCCTTTGATTTTTCAGCAAAAACATTTGTAAAAGGACTGTTTGTTTCATCGGAAAGAGAGATAAGTTCATCTTTATCTCTGAACTGATAACCTGTAAAGGCCAGTTCGGGAAGTATGTATATATCACCCTCTTTTTCTTTCATCATTGAAAAAAGTGCTTCTGTATTTTTTTCTTTTTCCCCGAATATCGGGTTGTTTTGAACCAGGACTGTCTTCATAAATATGTTTCTCCCCTCATCTTCTGTTTCCGGTGAATCTCAACAGAAAAAGAAAAAGGTTTATAAAATCAAGATAGAGTTTGAGAGCGGCCACAGCGGCCACTTTTGTTATGGCCGAATCCGACCCTGCTGAAGCCATCATATGTTTTATTTTCTGGGTATCATAAGCTGTGAGCCCCAGAAAAAGAAAAACACCTATAAAAGAAATTATCCAGGAAAGCTGGGAAGATGCGAGAAAAATATTAACAAGACTGGCAATTACTATACCTATAAGTCCCATGAAAAGAAAACTTCCCCATCCGGTAAGATCTTTTTTAGTGGTATAGCCGTAAAAACTCATGCCCGCAAACATCCCTGCGGTTATAAAAAAAGTTGATGCTATCGATGCTCCTGTATAAAGACTCAGAATAATTCCCAGCGTCAAACCGTTTACCGCGGCAAAAGAAAAAAACATCAGCACAGCTGTCTGAGGCTTAACTTTGTTAATCATGGACATAAAAGCTATAACCATAACAAGCTCGCCTATCATCAGCAAAAGATACAGCCTCGAAACCAGCTGGAAAAGAGGCTGGTAACTTAAAACCGCCAGAGCGGTTATGGCGGAAACAGCAAGCCCCATGGCCATCCAGTTGTAGACTTTCATCATAAGTTCATTGATATAAGCTGAATCAACAACACCGGTATTTTGTGCAAAAAAGTTATTTTTCATAAAAAACTCCTTCTTAAATTAACCTGTTTATTACTATAGTGACGAAGAGAAAAGAATCAACCGAAAAAACACCCGTCATTCAGAGCTGTCAATTTTTCCCGAATATTTATATCCCAGAGAGTTAACTTTATTTTCCACAGCCGTTTCATCTATTTCCGAACCTGTGATTTCCACAGAATCACTGCTGAGATCAACTAAAGCTGAATCGACACCCTCCATGCTTTCAAGTGCGTTTTCCACAGAATTTTTACAGTGATTACAAGTCATTCCTTTGACAGCAAACCTTTTATGCATAATTTTTTCCTCCTTCTTTAAATCGCATTCAGAAGATTTAATTCCACAACTTGCACATATTTTATTGGAAGCAAAATACTTTTGAAACCAAGCATTTAAAATCAAAACCATGAGAATTAAACTGGAAGCGTTTTTTATCCATAATGGAAGAATTCCGTTATGCTCATGCCCTCCGGCATTCATAATTGTTTCAGGAAGAACAAACAGTTCCCCCGGTAGAAACTCATTTACAACTGTTCCGAAAAAAAATGCACCGAATACTATGGAAAAAAGGTATATAAACAAAGTTTTTTTTCCCAGAGTCCTGCCTATTACAGTAAGAGTTGCCGCATTGGTAGCCGGACCGGCCATGAGAAAAACAATAGCGGCTCCGGGAGAAAGCCCCTTCATCATCAAAGCAGCCGCAATGGGAACCGAACTTGTTGCACAGACATACATGGGAACTGAAGCAACAAGAATAATCAACATGCTCAGGTAATCATTACCGATGTAAATTTCAAAAAAATTCTCCGGAAGCACTGCAGAGATAAAAGCCGCAATCAATATTCCGACAACAAGCCACTTTGCTATATCCTGTAGAAAAACTACAAAAGCATAATGAAATATTCTGTATATGATATTTCCCGAACTTTCACGGAACTCTTCTTCACGGGAAATTTTTTCCGGATTGTTTTCAGTTTTGTTATCATCAAAAAATGTTGTCAGGACTCCTCCTACAACTCCTGTTACAAATGCTATGATCATCCTCATAAACGCAAAAGGCAGACCTATTAGAGACCATGTAACCATTATGGAATCAACTCCTGTCTGAGGAGTTGATATGAGAAAAGACACGGACGCTCCCTTTGAAGCACCGTTTCTATTAAGCGAAACTCCTGTGGGAATGACTCCGCAACTACACAGAGGAAGCGGAATGCCGAAAAGAGAAGCGTTTAAAGAACTGAGAAAAGAACTTTTCCCCATAAATTTGTATATCATGCCTGTGGGAAAAATAACATGCAGAATCCCGGCAAAGAAAAAACCGAGAAGAAGAAAAGGGGAAAATTCCCCGACCAGAGAAACAAGTTCCTGTATGTAACCCACAAGAAAAGACATTTTAACCTCTATATGATAATTAATTCAAAAAAAGCAGGAGCTTTTATACGCAGTCCATTGTAACCCGCAGTGAAAAAATCTCAAGATTTATTTTGACTGTGGAGATATCGCAGTATCATAATATACAGGTATGTTTACCAATTGACTGAGGGAGTATTAAATGAATTGTGAAAACAAAGAAAAAAACAATGAACTATGCAACTGTACCTATTCAGGATGCCCCCGACACGGAATATGTTGTGAATGTATAGCCTATCATAATAAAATGGGACAGTTCCCGGCGTGTGTGTTTTCTGAAAAAGCTGAAAGAACATGGGATCGCTCCTTCGAAATGCTCAAAAAAGACCGGGAAGAATAACATTTCGCA
>JAWOGE010000166.1:0-11037 GCA_046497165.1 bacterium
GAGTGTATCATGTTCCACCAGTGATGATCCGCCGACAAAAGATGATGGTATTATTACTGACGATGATAATGAAATGCCTGATGAAAGTGACAGCAGCGGCAACCATTTCATTCCTGAATGCAACTACTCTGTGAATGATAACAAGATAAGACCTACTGTGGAGGAGCTTTCATGGTCAGGTTATTACAAAACATTTGCCGGTACTCGTTATCCTGCTGTTTTCAATAGATGTTATGAATGGGAAGAGGGTCAGGAACCGCTTGAAATATCAAAAATAGGCATATATATGAGACAGGAGGATGGTTCTTATGTCGAAGATTCCGGTGGTTTTTCTCTCAGTGAAAACCCTGTGGAAGATGGTCCTGTTTATCTTAAAAAAGATGAAAAGCTGGTGCTTAATGTCAACTATGAAGTTAATTCATGGGACAGTGTGGAACGAGTTTTGAAAATTTTCAGCAATGATAAATGTCTTCCCGAATTAAACATAAGATTAAAAGGAAATGTAAAGCCATCTTCAAGAGTTGAAATAAAAACACCGGAAGATGATGTCATTGATGATTACAAAATGAATTTCGGTGATACAGGCAGTGAAATAATTAATAAGTTGTGGGCGGTCAATCACGGACTTTCAGACCTCATAATCCAATCTATGGCAATAACAGACGGTGCTGCTAAAACACTTAGTGACATAGGTTTTTTCATTGATGAAAGAATAGGTCCGGATGATCGCATTGCACCGAAAGATAAAGGTATTGCTGAAATAGGCTGTCGTAATAGTGCTGAAACTCCTCAGCTGCTTCGTGGAAAGCTGGTTCTTCAGACAAACGATGTTACGGAAAACAATATAAATCAGACTGTTGAAGTGGAGCTTGTATGTGGCCCGGAGATGGAAAATCCTCCCATTGCCAAGATCTCCTGTCCCGAAGATCCCGTTCCGGTGAATACATGGCCGGTTGTTGACGGTTCTGAAAGTACTGATTATGACGGGGTTACCAAAACAGATCTCGAGTATTTCTGGACATTTGACAAAACTCCAACAGGGCAGGGCGGCGTTCAGTTAAAGCCTTCAAAAGCTTCAACAGAAACTCTTAACAATACTTTTACAGAGTATGACAAAGCAACTTTTCAGGCAATACTCAAAGGGGAATATGTAGTCAAACTCATGGTGAGAAATTCTGAAGGGAAAACCAGCAATTTTGACTCTTGTAAAATAGATGCTGAACGGGATGATCAACTTATAGTGAAAATGGTATGGACAAACAAGGACAGTGATATGGACCTTCACCTTATTGCACCTGAAGGAACTTACGGAGACTTTCAAAAAGACTGCTATTTTTACAATTGCTCTTCTCAATATGAAGGTGATTCTCCCAACTGGGGTGATCCCGATGAAACATATGACGATCCATATCTTGACAATGACAATACCAGCGGCATAGGTCCCGAAACGGTTTACATAAACAAACCTGCAAACGGAACATACAAAGTTACAGCACATGCTTATGATACGGACAGAGGTCCCAGCACTGTGAAAATCAAGGTTTTTACACATATGAAAGAGGCCAGTGTGGCGGAACAGATATTTACGGAAACCGATACATGCTGGGATGCTTTCAACATAACAGTTTCCGGAGATGACGATGATCCTGATAAAAAGAAAGATATTCAGGTGGAAGCTCTTTCCGGAAATCCTTATGAATGTGAACCGCCCCCGATGGGACCTTGACGAGATCTTATCTTTTGTTTTTTATGTTAGCTCCATGTTAGTAAATTAATTTGGATATAGCTTTTGTAACTTTACTTTTTTATCTTGACGAAACATCGTATATTTACTATCTTAGGTCATGACATTTTGGGAAAGAAGTTATGAATGTAGATCAATTTTTTGATAATCTGGGAAAAAAGGTAGTTGGCTTCTTTGAAAATATGGGTGGTTTTTCGATTTTTTTCATGAAAACCAACTATCATTCCTTTCGTTTTTCTTTCAGATACAGGCAGATGATATATCATCTGGAAAAGATAGGGGTGAACTCTGTTCCCATAATAACTCTCAGTAGTTTTACAATAGGTATGATATTTTCTCTTCAGCTTACGCATATTTTACGGATTTTCAGTGCGGAATCTCTTGGTGGAGCCAGTGTTGCTCTGGCCATGGCCCGTGAAGGAGCACCGGTTATGACTGCTTTGATGCTTGTGGGAAAGAACGGTTCAGCCATGACTGCTGAAATAGGAAGCATGAAAGTTACAGAACAGATTGATGCTCTGAAAATTATGGCTGTTGACCCCCACAGTTTTCTTGTAACTCCGAGAATAGTAGCCTGTATGCTGAGCTTTCCTGTTCTTACTGCTTATGCAAATCTCATAGGTTTGTTAGGTTCTTATACTGTATCAACCTATCTTCTTGGAGTGGATCCGGCAGGGTTTATGGGAAATGTCTATTTTTTTGTAGATCCCGATGATGTTTATACGGGAATGATAAAAGCTTTTGTTTTTGGATATATAGTGGCACTTATATGCTGTTATTTCGGTTTTGCAACAGAGAAAGGTGCAAAAGGAGTGGGGAAAGCCACCACCACAGCTGTAGTTGTGGCCTCTGTAGCTGTTCTCATGGCCGATTATGTTATGGCGGATATACTTCTTAATCTTGTAATATTGGCGTATTGAAAATGAACGATTGTTTTATCTCGATTAAAAATCTCAAAAAGTCTTTTGGTGATAATAGTGTGTTGTCTGGATTGGATTTTGAAGTTGAGCGTGGGAAGATCACTGTAATACTCGGCAAAAGTGGAGAAGGGAAAAGTGTTCTCATAAAAAATATCATAGGTTTGATGAAGCCGGACAGTGGAGAAATTGTTTTTGAAGGTGTGGATGTAGTCAAATGCAGTGGTAAAAAACTGCTTGAATTGAGAAAAAAAGTCGGATATCTTTTTCAGGAAGCGGCTTTGTTCGATTTTATGACTGTTGAAGACAACATAGCTTTTCCTATGCGAGAAATGCTCGAAATCAAAAATGAAAAACAGATAAAAGAAAAAGTTGAGGAACTGCTTGAACTTGTAGATCTTTCTGACATAAATCAAAAATACCCGTCTGAACTTTCCGGAGGAATGAAAAAACGCGTTGGACTGGCAAGGGCTCTTTCTATGGATCCGGAGATTATTCTTTTTGATGAACCCACAACCGGTCTTGATCCCATAACAGCGGAAATAATAGATAAGTTGATTCTTGAAGCTAACAGTCGTTACGATGTTACCTGTCTTGTAATAAGTCACGATATTCCTGCAGCTTTGAGAATTGCCGATAAAATAGCTTTTATCAACAATGGTCTCATTGAATTTCAGGGCAGTCCTGAAGAAGCTTTTGATTCCGGACATGAGACACTTGAAATTTTTATAAGAAACACTTTCGGAGACAGAGAAAAAATGAGGGAAAGCAGATGACAACTTATATGAAAATCGGAATTTTCTTTTCACTTGCCACTGTCCTTATAGTTGTTTATATGCTTAAAACAGCAGGAAGTATGGCAACATACGATACATATACTCTTTATGTGAGGTTTGAAGATGCTTCCGGTATTATACCGGAATCCAAAGTTCTCATGTCAGGAGTCATGATTGGAAGGGTAATAGATATAACAATAGAAGACAATGTCGCAGTGGCTGAGCTTCGTCTGAAGAGTAAAGTTTCTGTATATCAGGACGCTGTTGCAGAAAAGAAAACGGAATCGGTGCTGGGTTCTTCGCTTATTCATATAAAACCCGGAAGAGAGGAGCCGGAATTAAAAGATGGAGAATATATAAAAAATGTCCATACTCATACAGGAATGGATATAATGATGGACAAAGGTCGAAGTGCTGCAGAGCGTATTGACAGACTTATAGAAAACATTAATACTGTATTTGAAAAATATGTTCACAACGAAGATATTGATGCAACGGTTAAATCGGTTGCGAGGTTGACCAGAGACAATGCGGAGCGTCTTGAAAGAAATATGAAGTACATAGAGTACACTCTAAGAAATCTTGCTCAGATCACCGGGAAAATAAACAGGCGTTCAGAATCGGAAATGGAACGATTTGCTTTGCTTGTGGATAAAACTACAGAGATGGCTGAACGCATGAACAGACTTCTTGAAGAAAACAATGAAAATGTTTCCGAATCACTTACAGCCATAAGAGACAGTTTGAAGGCTGTTACAAGAGAGCTTGAAAATTCCAGACAGACAATTCGTAATATGGAAAGCATATCCTCAGATGTTTCTGATGTAACGGGTAAAATAAGCAGAGGTGAGGGCAGTGTAGGTAAAATTTTGGAGGATGAAAAACTCTACGAAGATTTGAAAAATATAACTGACAAACTTTCTGACTATGCGGATTCCACATTGGGTATGCAGGTGGATGTTGATTTTCGGATGGAATATCTGCCTGTTAACAGAACTTATAAAACACACGCCGACCTTACCCTGATGCCCCGGAAAGATCGTTTTTACACAATTGGAATAGTTGACAAACCCGACGGAAAAACAACTCAGACCACAACATCACGCCGCATAACATTTGAAGATGAAAGTGGAGTTCGTGAATATAACATTGTGGAAGAGAAAGAAAAAAGAACCGACGATGTCAAATTCAATCTTCTCATAGGAAGGCGTTTCGGACCTTTTTCTATTAAAGGCGGACTCATAGAAAGTGAAGGTGGCGGTGGTGTGGATTATTCCCCTCTGGATTATTTTTCCGTTTCTTCTGAGATTTTTGATTTTTCAAAAGATAAAGCACCCAATCTTCGAATCTACAGCTCTTTCGAACCTCTTTTCTGGACCATGGAGCCGTTTAGCTGGATTTACATAAACGCCGGGACGCACGATGTTCTCAAAGATGAGCGTGATTTTTTCTTCGGTGCCGGAGTACATTTTACAGATAATGATTTAAAGAGTATAATAGGCAGTGTTCCGGCAAGTCCTTAGTCTGGAACTAAAGGAAGCGGGGTTGTATGCTTAATTGGCTTTACAGCGGATTTTTTGACATGAGAGCTTATGTTCAGCAGTTTTTTATTATATCCGCTTTTGTTGTATGGTTTATTTTCATACGAAGACACTCGGATATTGTTAAAAACCGTAAGATATTTTTTAAAGTTGCTGTCTGGACTTTTGGTGGTGCTGTGATATCTCCTTTGCTTATTATTTTATTTCAGGGTACATTTTTTCATCTTGCAAGCAATGTCAGTGAACTTATGGATGCCATAAAAAATATTAATGATTTTAAAGCACTGGTTAATGTTATTAACAGAGGTGTTTCCATAACCGGGGCCTTGTTTTTTCTTGTGTTATCTCTGATTTATGTCAGAAATGCTCGCGAAATAACCTTTTCTCTTCTCTATCCATTTCCGCTTTTTGCCGGTATAGCAAGAGCAGGGTGTTTTATTTTCGGATGCTGTTTCGGAAGAGTCACCGAAAGTTCTCTGGGAATAGTTTTTCCTCCGGCTTCTCCCGCAGCTGTTTTTCATTATAAAACATATGATACAATGTCCCGTTTTATTCCTTCAAAACCTGTGCATCCGGTTCAGATTTATATTGTGGTATCCATGTTTCTGCTTTTTATATTTCTTATGATTATAAAACACTACGGTGTTGCCCGTCTTAAAATTGCTGCTGTAAGTGTTGCGGGATATGCAATGATAAATTTCAACATAGAGTTTTTAAGACAGGAGCCAAAGGTTCTGGGTGAACTTACCATGGGGCAGATAATGCAGATAACGCTTTTTTTCTTCTCTTTTTTCATATGGAAGGGATGGATGAACAGCGATTCTGATAAAAAAAGAAGGAAGTGATTAAAGCAATGAAAATGAACAGGCGTATGAAATCGGCACTTGTTTCTGTAGTTATAATAACCATAATAACTGTCGTAAAATTTCTTTTCTTCTGGCTTTCGGACAGTGTTGCGGTATATTCGGAATCCTGGCACAGCTTTACAGATGTGGCCACATCTCTTCTTGTTTTTTTGTTCATATGGCTGGGCAGTAAAAAGGATGAACATTCTCCCGAAGTGCAAAATGAACAAAAGAACTCTTCTGAAAGGGGATTTTTATCAAAACTCAGCTCTTTTTCTTTCGGTATTCATCCGGAAGTGCTGATATCACTTTTTATAAGTTTTGCTCTTACGCTCATCTCTGTTTTTATTTTGTATAATGTATTTTATGCAGAATCTTTATTTGTAAAATATCCTCTCGTTGTGGGACTGGTTTTTATTGTTCTTTCTGTTTTTTCATACTTTCTCTACGGTTTTCAAAAACATATGTCTGAGCTGGAAGGCTCCGCCGCTCTGGAGGCTGACAGCCTGCACAGCAGATCCGATATGATAATTTCACTTTTTACCGGATTTTCTCTCATTCTTTACCATTTCGGTATAAATATAGATAAAATAACGGGAATTGTAATTGCTGTTTTCATATTTTCTTTTTCTGTAGAGCTGTTTGTATCTGCTGCTTTTGCAGCTTTCAGAAAAGAAAGTATCATAACAAAAAGATTCGGTATGCCTTTTTTAATTCGTTGTTTTTCAGATCTTTCATTCTGGAGCCGCATATTGACCTCCGTTGCATCTTTCATGAACATAAAAAAAGAGAAAAGAGATCTTATAATCGGAATTTTTAAAAAATATGTTCCGAGAGTTTTGCGTTTCGGCGGTATTCTGATAATTGTTGTTCTGTTTTTATTGTGGCTGAGCAGCTGTTTTTTTTCAGTGGGGCCGGAGCAGGTAGCTTACAGAATGCGTTTCGGTGCTGTGATAAATCCTGAAAATCCGGTAGAATCCGGACTTCATCTTAAATATCCTTTTCCTGTTGATTCTGTTATAAAGTTTAGGACAAAAAGAATATACTCAATGCATATAGGCAACGCCGGTAACAAAGAGATTCCTATGATATGGTCAAAAAAGCACGGGGATCTTAAAAAGTTCATATCTGGAGACAACAATTTCCTGCTTCCATATCTGACAGTGGAATACAGAGTAAAAGATCCCTATAAGTATTATTTCGGCCATAAACATCCTGAAAAACTCATGAGAAACATACTTTCGGAAATACTGAACAGAACTTTTGTCAGAAAATCATTTTATGATATTGTTGTGTATGATCGTCGGGAATGGATTAAGAATTTGTTTGATGAAGCCATTGAAATACTTGATAAAATGGACTCTGGAATAGAGTTCAAGGATGTTTTTGTAAAAGATGTTCATCCCCCTTCAAATGTAGCCGCTTCATTTGAAAATGTTGTGGCATCTGAACAGGTGAAACAAAAGAGAATAAACATATCGAAACAGTACAGTATAAATCTTCTGGGAAGAAAAAAAAGTGAGGCCCGGGCTGTTGTTTTAGGAGCGGGAAGTTATAGTGCTTCAAGAATAATGAAAGCTCAAGGGCAGGCTTTTCGTTATGAAAATATGTTTCAGGGATTTATGACGGCACCCCGGGAAATGATGTTTCATATGCGTATGCAGAAAGTACAATCGCTTCTGAAAAATAAAAAGCTCACGGTTTATGATCCGCAGACTGGAATCAGACCAAATTTTCTTTATATGCGGAATTTTATGAGAGGAGGAAAAGAGAGATGAAATTTAAAATAATCTTTTTCCTTCTTGCCGTTTTAGCGGCAGGAATACTGTATCTGTCACTTTTTACTGTCAAAGAACACGAGTCAGTTGTAGTCACTCAATTTGGCAAACTGGTTCGTATAGAGAAAAAACCGGGATTGCACTGGAAACTTCCCTGGATATTCAACACAGTAAACAGAATTGATATCCGAACGAGAATCATAGATACAGGAGATATACAGATTCTTCTTTCTGATAAAAATCCTCTTGTCATAAATTGTTATGTTGCATGGAAAGTAAACGATCCTCTTGTTTATCTTCAGGCTGTGGGAAATGATATAAATGCGGAAAACAAACTCAGGGACATGGCAGGGTCTGCTGTGGGAATAATCATGGGGGGATACCGCAAAGATGATATAATTCAGACTGATAAAAAAGATGCATATCTGAAAATTTCAGGGATAGAAACAGAGATACTTCAGCCCATAAAAGAAAAATCTGAATCCAGATATGGGATAACACCTGTGAAAGCCGGAATACAGCGAATGTCCTATCCTGCCGCTGTTTCAGAATCAGTTTATGAGCGTATGAAATCTGAGAGAAACAAAGAAGCGGCAAGGATTCGTGCCGAAGGAAGAATAGCTTCGAACAGAATCACTGCCGAGGCTGATAAAGAAGCTGAAGAAATAATGGCGGAAGCCGAAAAAAAAGCACTTATAATAAGAGGGGAGGCGGACAGAAAAGCTATGGAAATACTGTCTGAATCATACAGCAGAGCACCTGAATTCTATAGATTTACAAACTCCCTGGAAACCTATGAAAAAATATTTGATAAAGACACAACGCTGTTTCTCTCCACAAACTCTCCGATTTTGAAATATCTTGATATGGGAGCTGAAAAGTAATGAAAAATAAAAGTATTTCTGAAACACTTTTATTTATTTTAAAAAAAGTTCTGCGTGAATATGCGACAGTTGTTTTTTTTATCCTTGTCGTTCTTTATTTCTTTTCCGGTATTTTCAGAGTAGAAAACAATGAAATGGCTGTTGTAACCCGTTTTGGAGCTGTTGTTCGCGATTCTGTTCAGTCCGGACTTCATTACAGGCTTCCATGGCCTTTTGAAGATAGTAAAAAAGTGGATGTTCGTAAAGTTCAGACCATGATTCTTGATAATTTCAGCCTAAAATACTGGGAAGAGGAGAGCGTTGCGGCGGAATATTTCAAAAAAACCGGTCTGGATCCGTATCTGATAACAGGGGACGATAATATTGTTGCCGCTTCAATTCTGATAAAATACAATATAGTTGATATATCTGCATATGCTTTCAATGTGAAAGATGCGGAAAAGATTCTGAAGAAAGCGACTGCATCCATACTTCTGAGAGAAATCAGCAGCACGGAAATAAATCATATTCTTACCATTGCCAGAGAAACTGTGGGTTTCAATCTTCAAAAACAGCTTCAGGAGGAACTTGATGTACTGGAAACGGGTATATCTGTAGCTTTTGTTGAAATAAGAAATATTTCGCCGCCTGTTTCTGTTCAACCTTATTTTGACCGTGTCGTGAATGCTGAAGTTGAAAAAGATCAGATGCTTGATCAGGCCGGCAGTCACAGACACGAAAAACTTTCCGACGCAAAAGCCGAAGCCACAACTGCTGTTCAACAGGCAATGGGATACAGAGGTCGCACATTGCTTGAAGCTGAAGGGAAAGCCGGAAGTTTCAGTACACGGGTAACCGAATATCTTAAAAATCCCTATCACAATCGTCGAACTCTATATCTTGAAAATGTAGGGAAAATATTTGAAGATGTAGAAAACATACATATTATCGATGGGAAAAATAAAAAATCTGATTTTAACGGAATATATTCATCTGTCTTCGCTAACGATTTTCTGCAATAGGGTGAGGATAAGAATCTTCTTGTGAAATATGCGGGTTGGGAATGAATTTTGCAGAGTCTTCCGTATAGAAAGTTTTCAGAGGAGAACAGGCTATGCTAAAGATATTATTTTTTCTTGTTTTTTTTCTCTCTTTTTTTGCATGTTCCAGTGACAGGAGCTCTGTTTTATCAGAAAAGGGAGCGGACGCAGACGGAGATATTTCGAAAGAAGATAGTGACTATTTTGATTCTGAAAAATATCGGCCGGACATATCTGATAAAAATAGTGAATCACATTTAAACGACTATGATTTTGAAATTGACGAAAATTTTTTGGACGAAGATAACGGTTATTATGAAAACGATAAAAAAAATGACGAAAAAATATCTGATTATGACATTATACCTGAAAATGTTCGTTATTTTGAAGTTACAAAAGAGGGAGGAGATTTCAACTTCTTCTCCGAATCCGTATATTTGTCCTTCCCTTCAGGCTGGATCGATGAAAATAAAATTGAACTGATTCTTACGGAACATAAAAGAGCTTCTGATTATGAAATTTATGCTCCCGTGACGAGATTCAGAAAACAGATCACTTTTAACTTAAAAGGAAACGAAGAGCAAATCCCGAAAAGTGAAGAGAACATTCTGACCGAAATAAAAGAGGGTGAAATTCTGCGTATTAACGGCGGCAGATTTGACGGAGAGTTCTTTTCGGGAAATATCATAGGTCCGGGAAGGTACGCTGTGCGAGGAACTGTTACCGCTGTTTGTCCCGGAGGAATGATGGAAATTGAAACAGAAAGAGTATACTATTTCGGAGAGCTTATTTCTGTGGATACATGCATGGACAAATATGAAGAATCAGCTGCTCCTGTAGGTTCCATTGGAAATACTGATCAATCATCGGCGTGGCCCGATGGCTGCGAACGCACAGGTTCATGTGGTGACGGTTCAACAACCTCCATAGTAAATCCCGTTGAAGGTGTGCTTCCTATGACCGATGTAAGCTGGTATCAGGCGGTTGTTTTATGTCAGAACACCGGAAAAATACTTTGTCCCGAAATTGTCTGGCAGGTTGGATGTGAAGGTGAATACGATCCTCTCGATCCACACGACAAACCCTGTAATTACGGTGTTGCAGGCAAGGGATGCTATTCCCTTGATGAAGAGAGTTGTTTTCTGAAAAAAAATAAAGAGGAAGCTGAATCTGAATATAATGAGACGAAATATTTCTGTGAGCAGGAATATGAGCACTGCAGTGATTCTCCTGAAGATTGTTTCGATGAAAAAAAACTGTGTATGGATGCCGCCAAAGAGGAATATGAAGCTCATTTTTTTACAGGGAGCTACAAATCATGCTGCTCCGTTACAGGAGCTTGTGATATGCTCGGTAATGCATGGGAGATGATACTTTACGAAAATGAAGATGAAGAAGTAATTCGTGGAGTTATGCGTGGAGGCTCCTATGTTCAGGGGGAGGGCAGTTCAGATCTCAAATGTCGTCCTGAATCGGGATACGGAGCACCGGCGCCGGCGCCCAGTACGGTAATTTTCATTGGTCTTCCCTCAG
>JAWOGE010000285.1:0-6974 GCA_046497165.1 bacterium
AGGCGTGTCTAGCCATACCTGGTGCCAGTTTCCGTGACCTGCAGCCCCCAGGTAGGTGCCACCTTTGTGGTTTCTATGCAGTCGAACCAATCCAGGATCTGGGCGAGAGAGCGTTGCGCAAGCCAGGTTTCCAGTTTCTTTTCGAGCTCGATAAGTGACTTGGTTTTTTTCAAATATTTTCTTTATAAAACAAGTGCCGAATGACCCCGTTCCACCGGTAATAAGAATAGATTTTCCATCAAGCATTATTCGCCTCCGATAAATATCCGGACAAGCTACCTGCAAAATATATGCCGAAAAAATAAAATGATTGGAAAATTGTTTTTCAAACAATATTACCTGAATCGATTCACTCTATAATGGAAAGATGGTCGGGATGACTGGATTTGAACCAGCGACTCCTACGTCCCGAACGTAGTACTCTGCCATACTGAGCTACATCCCGACCTCTGGTACTTTATAGCTATATTTTTTTATTTATCAAGAATAATTTGAAATATACGGGTTAATCCATATCGTCTTCATTTATTACAGCTATTCCGTCAAGATCAAAACCGGCACTGCCTTCTGTGGGAAAGGGATCATAAATGAAATATCCGAAACTGTCTTCAACTGAACCGTCGCCGATAATATCTGTTATTTTTATGTGAGTTATTGCATAGATATCAACAGTTCCGTCAACAACTTCAGTTCTGTTTTCAAGTTCTCCGAGATTAAAAGGTGTGCCGTAGCCTTGTTTGTATTTTCCGGCGAGATTTCTGATGAGTTCAGCATTGTGTCCATCATAGGGACCTATGGCTTCATCTCCCAGATATTCGTTTTCAAACATAATGAAGTCAGTACCGTTACTGCTGACAGAAACAAAAGCAAGTTCAAGATTTGTATGGTTGAAAGAGTTGCTGAAAACTGCGAAGTCGGCAATCTCTTCCATGTGCGATACGGGTGTTTCAAAAGTCATGATTATTTCTCCGCCCCGCCCGAGACTTACAACATCGCTTGATTCTCCGGAAGCTGGTCCCAGGGCTTTTTCGGGGGTTTTCCACTCTTCGTCGAGATTGCTTCCATAGGAAACCGGTTCCACATATCCTGACGCCCAGGCTGTTATACTTTCGCTGTCCTTTGAAACCGCATCACTTTCCTCATGATCAGCCTGTGGAGAAAATCTGCGTTCGTTCAGAGCAGACCATGAAAAATCGTTACAGCCGCTTTCCAGATCATTCGGGTCGGAATTTTCGTTTTCAAGGGCTTCTTCTATGCTTTGAGCTTCATATTCAATGTTGCAGAAAAAAAGCTGCCCTTCCTCTTCAGTCCAGTCAAAACGGTTATAAGCACCGCCCAGAGCTTCTTCGGCAACTGCTATGACATATCTGTCAGAGTTGTTGTACTCCTCAATTGTGAAAACACCCCATCCCTGATGCCATCTCTCTTTTGAAATATGGTGCATTCCTCCGTAGGAATCGGTCCATCTTCCTGTGATTTCAAGATTTTCGGAGTCGTCGTCGTTTTCTTCTTCATTATCATCTGTGTCATTTTCTTTGTCATCCTCATCTTCGTCATTTTCATCACCGTGATCTTCACTGTCATCGCCATCATCATCTTTTTCGTCATCTTTTATATCATCGTTTTCAGTATCTTTGTCATTTTCATTATCGGTTTCGTTGTCTGAATCATCAAACTGTTCACTGTCATCATAGGCTTCCTCTTCTGTGACTGCACCTTCACCGCATGAAATTAGACTGAAAAAAATCGCACAAATAACAAACAAAATTAAAAATCTTTTCATTGGAAACTCCTTTTTCAAATCATTCATAATACCATATATCAAGTGAAGAGGGACTGTACTGTAAAAGTTCTTCACTGAAACTCTCATTTTCGGGATTATATTTTACAAGAAATGTTTTGTTTTTACTGTCCCTGAAAAATACCGCTCTCTTTTTAACCTTGTCCCAGCGAATGGGATTTACAGCAAAAGCGTTGACATCTTCACTGAGCTCTTTTATGCTTCCCTCTCTGACATCAAAAACAGCCAGGGTGTTGCTCCAGCCTTCACTGAAGCTTGCTGTTATAATATAGAAAACACCGCTGTCACTGAGTGCCGCATCAATGAAATCTCCGTTGAGTATATTACTTTCCTCGTCACTTTCACTTAAAATAAGTTCCGCCTTTTTTTCATGATGTGAAATTTTAACCAGTCCGCCGTTGTTTTCTCTCCAGTTTCCGCCGCACATTATGAAGATGGAGGAATCATCGACTTCCGGATTGTGAATAAAACGGCCCAGCGGGTTTTTCACCGGAAGTTTTATAACCTCAGCTTTTTCAAGATTGTGAACATCGAGAGCCAGAACATACCCGTCAATGGAAGTGAAAGAGGAATCAAGCATCTGCAGAGAAACATAAACAGTATCTTCCATGCGAATTAGTCTGCTGGGAGAAAGACGCTCGCTGTAGTCTTCAAAATGAACCGAGAGATCGATTTCTCTTGATTTACCGTCATCTGAAACAAGATAAAGAGAGTTGTACTCGTTTGCGGAAATAAGTGTCTCTCCGGTTTCGGGGATATGAAGAACATCGTGAAAATTGCGAAGCATATTCACCGAAGTTGAAAAACTGCCGAACCCGCACTCACTGCCGTCCATATAAAAACAGCTGACTCTGTCAGTTCCGTTTCTTTCTATGACATAAAGTCTGTCGTTCTGTACAGAAACGGCAATATCACTTCCGTTTGCATCTCCGAAGGTTTTATGGGGAAGGAACTTTTTCAAATTTTCATTTTCATCTGTCTCTGAAATAAAAATATATCCGCTTTCCGGAGTGTCATATGATTTTACCTGTGCCACAACAGTGCGACTTTTTAAATTTTCATATTTAAAATCATCATCGGGAGTTTCATCTTCAAAAATTCCCGTGGAGTCAATGTCCGTAAGTGTCCGGTCGGCATCTTCGGGAAGATAGGGGTAATCATCATTATCACAGGACAGGAGCGATAAAAATATAAAAAACAGAGAGAAAAAAAGATTTTTCATACTCAGAACCTCGCTTTCAGACCGATATACGGACTGATACCGGGAGTTCCGTATTCGGTTATATATGAGTATTCAGTATTTGTAATATTTTCAATGCGGGCAGTAAGTGTAAAAAATGAGTTTATTTCCCACTGGAAAGCCGCATCCATGAGAATAAAAGCGTTAACTGATTCAATATAGGGAGTTGCAGGATAATTTATAATACGGTCCATGCGTTTCCCCACATATCTCAAACGCCAGTTAAGATTGAATTTTTTCAGAAATGAGTAATTAAAGGAAAGATTTGCCGTGTGTTCGGGTCTGCGGAGGACTTCGGTATCCGTTTTATAGGTTTTACCTCTGTAATTCACAAGTGCGGATTCTTTAAGTTTGTAAAGCCATGTATAATTTCCTTTTAAACTGAATCCGTAAAACGGTCTGGTGGCTGCGGAAAATTCAAAACCTTCGCTGATAACCCGGTAACGGTTTGTGTATATCTGCTGCTTATTGAGATCTATCATGTTATGCATGGAGTTTCTGAACCAATTTATGTCCAGTCGTATTTTTTTTTCGTAAAGATACTGGGTAAAACCTGCATCTGCGGAATAAACAGTTTCGGGAGATAATTTTGAAAAAGGATCTGCAAAGGGTGAATAACGCTGAAAAAGTGCGGGAACATTGTATCCTCGGGAAAAACGAACCGAAACTGAAGATTGAAACGGGGTGTCAAAACGGCTTCCTACGCTGAAAAGAGGTTCTGTATGAAAATTTTCGGAATTTTGTGCCTCCTCATGCTCCTTTTCTGATTCGGTGCTTTCGGGAAAAATAAAAGAGGTTCTCACTCCGCCTTCAATGTGGAGTCTTTCCATGAATGTCATCTGGGGAAAAACATAGATTTCAAACTGCTGCTGCATCAAATTGTTCGGTGAAAAGAACTTGTTTGAAAAAAAGGTTGTGTCATAATAACGAAGAGTTCCCCATTCCCTTATAAATGTCAAACCCGTATTTACAGTCAGACAGGATGAAACGGCAATTTTATTGTCCCAGACTGTTTGAAGACGATTAGATGAAAACTCATTTTTCATATAAGAGTAAACTTTTCTCTTATCGGGAGGATCTCTGTCAACAAGCAGATCGTGAAAAATAGAGAATGCCAGAGTTGATTCCCATTTTTCATTGAAAAATTTCTCTTTTATGGAAGGTCTTATAAAAAACTCATCTCTTTTCATTATTCTGTTTGGATCATCCCTTGCAGGTCCGGGTCCGTCGTCTATCTCTTTTTTTCTGCTTCTGAAAAAACCTGTTACATAAAAATTTCCCGTATCGGAAACGGGAGCGGAAAATGAATATCCGGCATTGCCGTAAATCATGCCATCTTTTTCAAGTTTTCCATAAATGCTTTTTTCAGGTTCAGCTCCCGGAGCAAAATCCGCATCTGAAATCCCTTCGGTTACATGAAAATTGGCTCTGATTGAGTAATCCGTATCTCCATAAGACCCACGGCCGTGGGCAGAAGCCCGGACAGAGTTCGGTATAAAATTGTTTTCCGGCATATCAAGAATACCTGTTTCAGATGACAGAAAAAACGCCGGAGTTCCAAACCCTTTTTTAGTATTTATGATAACAACTCCGCCCACAGCTGAAGAGCCGTATTTTACGGGATAGGAACCTCTCATAAACTCAATTCTGGAAATATTTTCCGAGGGAATACTGCCGAGATCATATCCCGTACCGCTTCGGAGAGAGGACATAAGAGGCATGCCGTCAACAACCACAAGCACATGGGAAGAAATCAGGCCCCTTGCAAAAATGGAGGAAAAATTTCCGGGACCTCCGGCACGGGAAACATGTACTCCGGGCAGTGTAGCAAGAGCATCGGCTGCCGAAACAACCTGCATTCTTTCCATTTCGGCTGCTGTAATCGTTGAAGATGGAGCAGGGGACTCATGTTCAGCTTCTTTTTTTTCTTTAACCGTTATTGCAAGGGGGTTTTCCTCGGAACCGGAAGCGAAAAGCACACCGGAAATAAAAAGAATAAAAATTAAAATAGATTTTAAACAAAATAAATACACAGCCTGACCCTCTTCCGGGGTGTTATCAGCATTATGGCGAGGGTAGCGTCTCCTGGCTTGTGTTCTTCCCGTTGTCAGCCTTCCCGTGATATACACAGTGGCAATCAGACAACAGTCACACTTACAGTTGCGGGACAGCACCGGATTTTCACCGGTTTCCGTTCACCTGCCGAAAATATGTTAATCTCAGTCTGTTTGATGTCAAGAAATTTGATTCAGAAGAGTTACACAAAATCTGAGGTTCACCCGAAGGTTAATCGGCGATTTTTGTAATCTCTTAAGAACAGAAGGTTTTTTCATTTTTCAATGAGAGAGTCGGACGGTTCAGGTATTATTCAAATTATAAAATATGCGGGCTATTTTCCCCGGCTCACACTGTAATCAAGAAGAGCTTTCAAAGTTTTTCTACAGGAAGCGGGAAATGAACTTTCCTCTATGATGAGATCTATTTTATATGACAGATCTTCAACAAATTTCCCAATTGAATCCATAACATCGTATTTGAGCATCAGTTCAGTGATATATTTTATTTCAGAATCAGAAGCTTCGGGATTTCCGACTATGGATATTACGGTTTTTCTCTCATTTTTTGATATCATTCGCATCAATTTTACAAGATGCAGCGTAGCTTTACCCTCTCTTATGTCGCTTCCTGCCGGCTTTCCTGTGGTTTCGTGTGTTCCTGTGAGTCCGAGCTCATCGTCTTTTATCTGAAAAATCAGTCCGAGCATCTCACCCGCTTTTTCCAGATCGGCACGGAGCTTGTTGTTGCCTTCCGCACATATAACTCCGGCTGAAAAGGGTAGTGAAAAAGTATAGCGGGCAGTTTTATTTTTATAGCAAGTAAGAATTTTTTCTTCAGTTATCTCAAAAGAGTTCATACTGTTGATTATATCGAATATCTGACCGGAGCCCACCCTTTGTATTTCCGAAGAGAAGAGATTCATCAGTTTTACAGAGGTTTCCGGTGTTACACGGGCTTTCAGAAGAGCTTCCATGGCAAGAAAATATGCCAGATCCGAAACACAGACAGCAATGGAAATTCCGGGAGAAAAAGAGTTGGACGGAGAGGTTGCGGTATCAGAAAAATGTTTTTTCAGATGAATATGCATGGAAGCTTGTCCTCTTCTGAGTTCATCACCATCCATGATGTCGTCTTTTATAAGGAATCCGGAATGAAAAATCTCCAGAGCCGCAGCAGCTCCCAGAACTTTTTCCTCTTTGTCTCCTCCTGCGGCATTATATGCTGTCAGAAGAAGGGAGCCTCTTATGCACTTTCCCCTGCTAACAAAATCAAAAAATTTGTTTTTTATATGTTCGGGAATCTGATTGAAAACATCATCGGAGTTATAGTCTTTTTCAGAAAAGAAATTTTTAATCCAGTCAAGAATCAGATGTTTGTTTTTAAAGAAAAGAGGTATGTCAGCCATAAAAAAGAGGTCAGTCTCCTAAAAGACCGTCGAGTTCGTCTTCAAGATTTTCTTCTTTTTCCTCCTCCTCTTCCTCCTCTTCAAAAAAGGAGTCGCTTTCATCTTCTTTATCTTCTTCATCTTCTTCATCGAAAAAATCGTCATCTTCAAAAGATGAGTCATCAAAAGAATCTGAAGAGGAATCTTCGCCGAAAGGTTCGGATTCACCACCGGTTTCATCATCGAAAATATTGTCATCAGAGGAATCTTCTTCAAAAAATGCATCATCAGAGAGGTCATCTTCAAAAGTATCTTCACTCTGAGATTCATCACCGAAAGGATCGGAATCCGAAGGTTCGTCTGAAGATGTATCGAAGTCATCCTCCTGTCGTTGTTGCTGTCTTAAACGCTCCTCTTCCTCAGCTTGTTTTCGTGCTTCTTCGCGTCTTTTTTGTTCCTCTTCTTCGCATCTTCTTTGTTCCTCTTCCTCA
>JAWOGE010000069.1:0-9914 GCA_046497165.1 bacterium
AAGAATTCTGATTCAGAAGAGTTACACAAAATCTGAGGTTCACCCGAAGGTTAATCGGCGATTTTTGTAACTTCTTAAGAACAGAAAGCTTTTTCATTTTTCAATGAGAGAGTCGGACGGTTCAGGTCCAAAACAAGAGCAAAAATTAATTGCTTTATAAAAATCACCAACCATAATAAGGATAATGAGTACACTTTGTGTAGTTCAGATGTTTTATAGATAACTTATGGAGTTTTGAATTGGACAGTTCAATGACATACGAGATTTTCGGTGTTGTTGCGTGTATTATTGCAAGCGGTTTTTTCAGCGGAACAGAAACAGCTATCACAGCCATCTCTTTTCATAAACTTGAAAAAATAAGGGAGAAACATAAATTTATCGCCCCGCTTGTTATAAAGTGGGAAAAAAACCCCAGCAGAGTTCTTTCAACAATTCTCATAGGCAACAACCTTGTAAACATTTTCGGATCAATACTTGCAGCCAAAATAACTTACCATTACATGAGTCCCGTAGGCGGAGGAGTGGCGGATCTTACTGCCGTAGCAAGCATGACAGTATTTGTTCTTATTTTCGGAGAGATAACCCCGAAAACAATGGCAAAAGTCAAAAGCGAACAGTTTGCTTTGTCAACCCTGGGCTTACTTCGTATTTTTGACATTATATTCTACCCCTTTTCATATATTCTTTCAAAATTCGCAAAAAAGCTGTTAAAAATCATGGGAGTGGATGCAAAGGAACATAAAAATCTCACCCAGTCCGACATTGAATATCTCATAAGGCAGGGAAGCAGCCTCGGAGTTTTTAAAGAAACCGATCACGGTGAACTTCTCAGTTCCGCACTTGAATTTAAAAACACACTTGTTAAAGAGGTCATGGTCCCGAGAACGGATATACACTTTTTTTCAATTGAGACAAACATACAGGAAGCAATAAAAAAACTCTCGGAATGGGGTCATTCAAGAATTCCCGTCTACAACACAAACCGCGACACAATAACCGGACTTCTATACAGTAAAGACCTGGTTCATCTTCTTAAGAGAGAAAGCGTTTCTCTTGAAGATTCCATTGAAACCATTATCCGAAAACCGGTTATTTTTGTTCCGGAAAATCAGAAAATAAAACAGACATTGAAAACCATGCAGGCAAAAAGGAAACATCTTGCCATTGTAGTGGATGAGTTCGGAGGAACCGCCGGGCTTATAACCATTGAGGACATCCTTGAGGAACTTGTCGGAGACATTAAAGATGAGGACGACAGAGAAGAGAATCAGATTATGAAAATAAGTAGTTCAATTTTCAGCGTAGACGCACACATCCCCATATCGGAACTCAGAGAAGAAACAGGCATTCGACTTCCCGAAAGTGATGAATACAACTCGGTGGGTGGTTTTATACTCTGTCAGACTGAAAATGTACCTGAAAAAGGACATGTCGAAGAATTTGAAGATTACCATCTTAAAGTAACAGCAAGAGACGAAAGACATATAAAGCGTGTCGAAATACGCATACTGAATAAATAACATTTTTCACCAGGAGGATAGATATGTTTTTTATTTCTGTACTCATTACAGTCATATGTTTTTTTCCGGCAGAACCTTCTCTGCAGGCAGAACCTTCTCCTGACAAAAAACTTTTCTATGCAGTTCAGGCCATGAATTTTAAAGCGGCAGAGACAGCATTCAAAGAAGGAGCTTCCCCCGACGCTATGGACGAGGACGGCTGGCCTGTTTTTATTACGGCTGTAAACACCGGCAGCAAAAAAATGGCAGAACTTTTTATTTCAAAAAAAGTAAATCCGAATCTGCGGGATCCGGGGGGCAAAACAGCACTCATGCATGCCGTAAGAAACGGAGACAGAAATATGGCGGAATATCTTATAAAATATGGTGCCGATGTTTCCGCTTCGGATAAACATGGGAAAACAGTGCTTATCTATGCCGCCATAAACGGCGATCTCTCCCTTGTTAAAAAAATTCTTGCGAAAGGTGCCGACAGAACCGCAAAAGATAAAGATGGGAAAACAGCTCTGAACCATGCCGCGAAACTACAGAAAGGACCCGTAGTAAACCTGCTCGGGAGCATAGATGCAAGACCCCGGAATTTAATAAGATATGTTAAAGAAGGGAAAAAAAGAGCCGTGATTGATCTTTTAAAAAAAGGTGTTGATGTTCACACAAAGGATAAAAACGGAAAACCCTTGATGCTCCTTGCAATTGAAAACAACCATCCTTTTATTGTGGAAAAACTTATTGAACACGGAGTCAATCCCGACCAACCCTACTTCAAAAAAGGATCTCTTCTTGATTACGCTTTTCACAATGAAAATTATGCAGCGGCAGAGATGCTTCTGAAACACGGTGCTTCGGGAAATATGGACAAACGCTATAAGGGAAAAACCCCTCTTATGACAGCCATAGAAAAGAAACTTCTTTCCCTTGTTTCTCTGATTCTTAAACAGGACTTCGATCCGGACAAAACAGATTCCTATGGAAATACCGCACTTATCCACGCTATTTATCAAAACAATGAGTTCGCCGTGAAAAAGTTGCTCGAGAAAAGAGCCGACCCTCTCATAAGGCAGGTCGAAGGGAAAAACGCGATAGATATCGCCCGTGAAAAGAACATGAAAAAAATAGTAAAAATACTTGAAAAAGCCGCTGAAGATTCTGATTGAAAATATTAACACCTGAATCGTTCGATTCTGAGTTAGAAAACATGGGAAAGAATTCTGACAACCACATCAATTTTTATTTTAAATATCAATATCAATGCTGGCTAAAAAATTGAGCCCCGGAGCATATATCCCCGATGCATGGTATTTATATTTTTTGTTGAGTATATTTTCAAATGAAAGATTAAGCTTATAGTCTTTGCGGAACCTGGCACCGGCTCTGAAGTTGAGAGTCCACCATGCGGGAGTTCCCCCTTCCGGTATTCTTGCATCTCCGATATCTTCGGGAGAGAGCCTCTCCTGTCTGTCGGCTCCCGTTACAAATGTTTCAATGTATGTTTCAGTTTTATAAAACTCCGGAGCGTTCCACCTCAAATTCACTTTTCCCATTAACGGAGGAATTCTTGTATAGGGAACTGTTAATCCGCTTTCAATGTTTTTCCATCCTTTTACATAGCTGCCTTTTCCACTGATAACAAAACCAGCAGGCAGATCAATGGAGGTATTCCCTTCTATTCCGTAAATTTTTGCATTTTGGCCGTTAACATTCTGTGCCACAGGTTTTCCTCCGTATTCAGATTCTCCCTCCCAGGTAGAATGCTCACGAATTATGACATCTTCAATGAGTGTTATATAGGTTGCTCCACCTACGGAAGCTCTTTTGTTTTTAAGGTTGAGCAGCAACTCAAATGTATTTGAATACTCAGGATCGAGATCTCTGTTGGGAATATGAAAAAATTTTCCGGTGTCCCCGAGGAGCACAGCTTCGTTGAAATTAGGAGCTCTGAATCCCTGTGAAAAAGAAAATGTCAAGTTGAGTTTCTCTTCGTAAAGATACTGTAAAGAGGATGAAAAAACATGTCCGTAATTTGAGATATCCACTTTTTCAAAATCATCTTCTGCCGGAGCATCACCATTAAACCCATGAAATCGGTATCCTGCATCAAGAGCAACACTCTGGTCATTTTTATACCAGAGAGTCAGTTCATTATACAGATAGATCCCGAAATTGCTGTAAGTTGAACCGTCAGGATAAGGAACAGTATTGCTGTCTGTAAAAACACCGCTGTTTTGACTGTCTGTTTTTCTCAGTGAATCTATAATGTCGTGATAATATGAGCCGCCGTAATTTAAATGCCAGAACCCTTTTATAAGTCTTGTGTTCAATTTAAAATCGGCTCCGATTGTGTTGACGGTAACTTTATCTCTTGAAACCGATTTTCTTGTTTCGAGTTCATTTTTATCGAGAGATATGGAGTCGGTTTTTTCAAAAAAGTTTTGATATGAAATAGTAGTTTCGGCTTTTGTAGAGAGGGGGTCAATATTCATATTAAGTCTGGCGTATGCAAAATGAGATATGTTGTCATAAAATCTAAGTGACGGATTTTCCGTAATCTCTCCTTCTTTATCGAGAACTTTGTCAGTTCTTCCGGCATCGTTTATTTTGCTGTGTAAATATACAGCACTTATTCTCCATCCGTTCATTCCGGGAAAGTTGTATTCAAAATTTGAAAAAAGTGAAAAGTTGTCATAGCCGGTCCAGGGTTGTTCGCCCTTTTTCAACCCGTCAACTTTCCCTTCCCACGGATCCCCTCCTGATTTGAGGTTATTGAAATTTTTGTATGTAATACCTGCTTTTGCTCCCAGACCTTTATATCCGACTCCTCCGTGTGCATGTCCTGTTCCGCTGAGATCCGCACTGGTGAATTTACCGAAAAGATTTGCTGAATAATTAAAATTGTCAGATTCTCTGAACTGTGAAGGATTTACAGGATAAAGATTTATCATCCCTCCCATTGCATCACTTCCGTAAAGAACAGACCCCGGACCTTTCATAACTTCAATTCTTTCAAGAGAAAACGGATCAATGAGATTGAGGTATTGAACAGGACCTGTTCGGTAAACAGAATTGTTGAATCTTACTCCATCAATGGAAATAAGAACCTGGGGACCTATAAGTCCTCTCAAAATAGGACTTCCTCCTCCTGTATTTGTTTTCTGAACGAAGACACCTTCAACATCAGCTATTGCATCAGGAAGAGTTCCTTTTGACTCCTCTCTTACCTTCTCAGATTTTACGGAACTCACAGCTCTGTTCGCATCAAAAAGCTTCTCTTCTCTTTTTCTTCCGCTTACAACAACTTCATAGTCTTCCATTTCAACGATATTCTCTTTTTCCTGTTTTTCCTGTTTTTCTGCAGACAAAGAAAAGATAGATATAACAAAAATCCATAGCAAAATCAATTTCATAACCGATTCTCCATCCTATGACGATATGTTATTTTGAAAAACTGAGCGTATCAAGTGTTCCTACAACATCTCCTGAATCTCTGTGAAGTTCTATTGACTCCATGTTGATATCGTATCCGTTTATTGTAACTGCAACATAGTGCACAGCAGCTTTTGTAGATGCAACTGTTCCGGTATCTTTTACATCGTAAAGTGTAGCTCCTGCACCGGCTGTAACAATATAGTGCGTACCCTGAACATTATCAACAACATTTCCGTCAAGAAGAGGCATATGTCTCTGATAAAAATGATCATGTCCATTGAAAACCATTGTAACATTGTGGGTGTCAAAGACCGCTCCCCAGGATGAAGCGATATCTTGATTTACCCGTCCTCCGTGTGTAAGACTCGTTGTTTCGCTGTGTGTGGGTCTGTGATGGGAGGCAAACTTCCAGGGTTTATCAGCGTGTGTACCGAAAAGGTTGTTCATAAAATCAACCTGAAGCTGTTCAGCTGAAGAATCATGAGTCATGGTTCCATTGCATGCTATTCCGTAAGCTCCGGCCAGGCCTGCACCTGTCCAGCAGTCTTCAAGCTGTGCAAAAACAGCATTCCCTACAGCCATTCCATACCATCTTTCATTTCCGGGAAGAGAAAACTGAGCATAGTAATTGACGGCACTCTTTTCGTGATTTCCCGCCACCGGAAGTATGGGAACATAAGGCATTGTTTCTTTTGTTGCATCAAACATTTCATCCCACTGGTTCTGATTTGTTCCGTCATCAACAAAATCACCGCCGAAAGTAATGAAAAGCGGATCCCGGCTCATTGCACCCTTAAGAGTTCTACCGAGTCTTGTTGCAGCACCTCTGCTGTCACCCATGGCCACAAATGTAAAATTCTGATCTTCATAAGGGAGCCTCGGATCGGGAGCTGTTCTGAAATGATAAATATCACCGAAAACCTCGGTTTCATCTGCTCCAATTCCGCCACCTTGATAGTAATATTTAGTGTCGGGCTCAAGTCCGCAGATTTCTGCAACATGAACTGTTTTCCATGCATTGCTGTAAGGCAGAGTTCTTGCAGAACCGACCATAGTTCCGTTATTTTCACTGCTTATTTCAATGTAGTCTGACATATCGGAATTTTTGCTGACTCTGAGAACTGTAGATCTTGTCATTTCTGAAGAGGAACTGTCTTTTGTTGTCCAGGTAACCACCATTGATATTGCAGGTTCTGATCTCCAGCTCAATCTGAAATATTCAGGTTCGGGATTATCACCGAGAACTCTTTCTTCAACAAAAGATTTAAGTTCATTTCTTTCCTGATTACCGAGATGTGTTCCACAAGTCGGATCCTCCAGTGTTTCAACAGCACTTTCACAATCTGAAAGATTCCAGGAGCAATCATCATTACATGTGGCAATACCGTCTGAAAAGTTCCCTAATTTTTCGCATTTTTCAGTGTTATCATCACACTCTTCATCACCTTCAACTGTACCATTTCCACATTCAGCCTGAAATTCACAATCATATGTGTCCCAGCCTGAACAATCATAAAGGCAGGGTGCTTCTCCTTCACCCAGTCCGAGTTCCGAACAGGACTTGACACCTCCGTCACAAACTTCGTCATCTTCAACGATATTGTTTCCGCATTCAGCGACAACTTCTTCTTCTCCGGTATCACCGGTATCACCTGTATCTCCACTGTTGCCAGTATCACCTGTATCTTCAGTGTCTTCTTTATCTGTGCCGTCGCCTACAAGCACATCTCCGCTGTCAGGAACATCACACGAAAATAAAAACATCACGGTTAAAATAATAAATAGAAATTTCTTCATCGCAGCCCCCTTTGATTATGTATTATATTGCAAATTGCAATTGAAGTATCCACATATCATTCCTTATCTGAACATCTTTTAAACGACCTTTTCCACTGTCATCAACATCATTTGTATCTCTGAAAGGTTGAATTTCATCTCTGATAGAGTAATCAAAACTTAATTTTAAACGGTTTTTCCATCCTGTTAGATCAAAATAAATATTAGCTCCAATGGTTGAAACTCTTGTTTTCCTGTCCTGAGGTGTATTAATCCCGATGGGGTGGAACTCTTCAATCATATTTTCCGTATAATGACTTGAACCTATGGGAGTAAACGGATCGAACTCTTCGAATCTGAACTTAAATTCAAGATGTTTTCTCAGATCGATTCTCCAGAAAGCAAGAGGAACAAATGCAGCTGCCTGAATGTAAAACCCTTCGGATTTCCAGCTCGAATCAAAAGATTCTTCCTCCGCAATTTTTTCTTTTTCAAAAGAAACAGGGTAAACACTTTTAAAAACAAACCACCCACCTGAAACAGCAACACCCTGCCATGCAAAAATTCCGTCAACACCTGTCATATAAGCATCTTTTTCCTGTTCATCGTCCTGAATTTCGAGATCAATGCCTTTCCCCCAATTAAAAGAGAACATAAGATAGGGATCGTAAATATTCCAGGAACTTTCATTGTATGAACGACATCCGAAAGGGTTGGTTTCAATTCTGAGAGTATAACTTGCAGCATCTCCTCTGCCTGTCCCTTTTTTCATATCATAACCGTTCTGAAATGCAAAATAGTATCTTAGAATTCCTTTGGGCCAGTTTTTCATAGAATCAAGATGAACCCAGGGAAAAAGGTCACCATAAATCATAAATCCCAAATCTTTTGAAGGAAAGGCTTTAAGATTTCTCTTGGCATTGAATCCTTTAATCTGAGTAGTTTTCTGCGAGACTGTCATGGCTTCATCGGCAAAAAGATGATTTGACCCCGACATAGCCCTCTGGTACAAAACGGGAGATTTAATCAACCCTGCTTTCAATCCGAAATATTCAATCAGAGGAAAATCGGCGTAAACTTCTTCAGGGGAAACCTCATGAGTAACAGCATCCCACACATTAAGTTCAAATTTAAATCCAGCCCATTTTGCAAGTTTCCCTTTAAAAGACAATCTTGCTTTATGCAGGGAAAAAGTATCCACTGTGGAACCATCCGGCATATTACTGTCATCATTTATTGAAGTGTATCTTGTCTGAATGAATCCACCGAACCAGACTCCCGCATTTCCTTCGTTCCATCTGTAGAGATAAAGACGATCATCCGGATTTTTCTTTCTTGACAACTCACAATTACCGATACACCACCATGCAGAATCCGATTCTTTTTCTTTTTCAGGTTTTACAACTTCTGCAACCTTTTCAGATTTCTGATCCCGGTCATTTATCAATGCTTCTTTCTCAGATTCATTTTTTTTAGGTTCCGGTTCGTAATCATCAACCAGCATATCTCTTTCGAGCTCCTTATCCTGTTCGGGCTCCTGTTCAAAAGAATCTGAAAAAGGATCATCTTCATACAAATCGTCATTTTGTCCCGATATTACTATGGGAGCAATAAACATCGTCATTAAACAGCATGCAAAAATCATTTTTTTAAGTTCCATAATCACTCCGTTTAAAACAGGGCGAAATTCGTACCCTTTTATCTTAATTGTTCAAGGTTAATATTTTATGATTCAAAAGTTATTTTCTCGTTAATTTTTGAGTTGATTATATCTCTTATCTTCTGTCTGTCTTCTTTCAACCCTTCTCCCGTAAGAAGATCGAACACTGTTTTTCCAGTTTTATCAACAACTTTAGGATTTGCTCCGGCTTCAAGAAGAATTTTAGTTATATCTATCCAGATTTTTCCCACCGCATAAAAAAGAGCAGTTTTACCTTCAAAGTCAACACTATCTATTTCAGCTCCTTTCTCCAAAATCAGTTTGACAAGTTCAGGTTGACTACTTCTTCCGCCTGATGCTGCAAGCATTAACGGGGCAACTCCCTCGGAATTTGCTTTTTTAACATCTGCACCTTTTTCAATAAGAGTTTTTGCCATTTTGTATTCTTTGGAATATATGCTGATGGCAAGCGGTGTAAATCCATTTTTATTGGAAGTATCCAATTGTATATTTTCAACCATGAGTCTGTTAAACATCTCTTTTCTTTTAAACCTTGCGACATAATGAAGAGGAGTCTCTTCCTTGTTGTCTTTTTTATCAAGGTCAGCACCGTTTGATACAAGCATATGGAAAATTTCCGTTCCATTTACTATTGAGTGATGAAGTGCAGTTTTTCCCGATTTGTCCCGGGCGTTAATATTTGCTCCTGAGTTAATGAGCATTTTTGCAATTTCAGTTAGGTTGTATATGGATGCAATCATAAGGGGTGTTTGCTTTTTATGGTTTTCTGCATCAACATCTGCTTTGGCTTCAATAAAAAGTTTTACTGTTTCTGTGTCAACTTTTTCAATCTGCTCAAAAAAAGATTTTTCAGAAAATTCAACACCTCTTTTTTCAAGCTCCTGTAAAGCATTTTCCTCCCTGTTTTTACATGAAAACACAAAAAGTGAAATAACAATAGCGATGTAAATTATTTTTTTCATATGCCCCTCACCTACGGTTTTCAAAACACGCAAAGTGATATTACAAATTTAAGTGAAATCGTCATGAGGTTTTTGTTAGGATTATGTTCAATTTGTATTTAGTTTTGATTTGGATCACGAATCAGATAAGTATTGCTGAACATCCTCTTTCTGAAACCGGATGGTCAACTATATTTTTAGAAGCATCTGTTTTTTCTGAATTTTCTTTGTCAGAATCTTCAATTTCGGATTCTTCAGAACCGGTATCTTCCGTGTTTTCAGAATCTTCATAGTTATCTTCATCATCGTTATGTTCAGGGTCTTCTTCCTGCTCCCTACAGACTTCAGAGTCTTGTCCGGGATTATAATCAAAAGGACAGTTGTCATTATAAACATCGTCTCTATATCCTCTGAGATAGGGCACTCCGTCAAGATCTGTATCAACCGGGAGCATATAAAGTCGCGTTCCTTTTCTTATATGAAAATTAATATGAGCAGTTCTTCCGTTTATTCCGCCATAAAAACATCTGTAGAAATCTTTGCTGTCGTCATACCATACAGTACTGGAGGCTC
>JAWOGE010000075.1:0-5484 GCA_046497165.1 bacterium
TCGGGATAAGTTATGGTCAGACGAATATGAGAGGCATAGGGAGTCTCCCATGTTATCGGATCGGATCGTGTTTTTTCAAATAAGGTGTCGGATCCTTTAGAATATCCGATGTCCAGAGGCATTATATCGAGGTCGTATGTTTCTGACCAGGGTCTTTTTATTAAAAGAGGTGGTTTGGCGGTAAAAGAGAAGGAGAATGTGTCCTCAATGCTGTCTGTGTCACTGTGTGAAATGTCTGAAATGCCGGGAGAATCGGTAATAGAACTGTTGTAGTAACGATGTTTCAGCAGGTTGGCGGCAAAGGCGTGTTTTTCTTGTTGTGAAGCGTTGGCAAGTTCATATCTGTTGACAGAAACATTGTCTCCGTGCCAGGTGACGGTGCTTTTCATGTCTGAATTAAAATCCGGAGAGATCTCCAGCGAAAGCTCGTAATCACGACCGTGCCGATATTTTTCAGGTTCCGGTATGATCGCTTCTTCCCCGTCACCGTCAGGAGAAAGAATAAGTGCCGGCATGGAAAAAAAGATAGGGCTGATATCATCAAATGTTCGTTTCCGGCTCCATGGTTGAATCCAGTATTCGACATCTTCGTGCTGCAGTCTGATAAGATTGGAAAGTGAGTTGAGTTTAAGATGCAGAGGAAGGTCGGGTTGTCCGCGCTTTGCGGCAAGTACGGGTTTTGCATCGGTAAATCCGGAGGCATGGAGCAGGCTGATCAGCAAGGAAACCGAGTCTTTTTCATTTCCGTACTGTCGTTTTAAAACAGAGGTTGGATTGTAAGCTGCTATGGTATGTTTGTATTCACGATATCTGCCCGGCAGCATGCTCTGTACAAAATGTACCAGTGCTGCTATTTTTTCTGAGTCGGAAGATTTTCCGGCAGTGATTTTTGCGGCTGTCTCTTTTATAAGAGGAGTTATTCGATGATATTTATATATGCTGTTGTAAAGTTCTTCAGACATGGTTTGCGGTGAATTCCATTTTCCTATGACAAACCTTATGCCGGGGTTTGTTTCGGCAATATCCGGTGCATGCGGTTCGCTGTATCTCGGTTCCAGATCCATTGCTGACCATGTGTAACGAACTTTCCCTTTTTCTGTATCAGAATCTTTTTTAATGATATCGGGTTTTATAACTGTGTGGTCAAAGGACCATTTGCCCGTACCATCGATAATCCCGGAGGGAAGGGATATCGATCGATGGTATGATACAACCGGGCGATTTTCCCGTGTGGCGATGGATTTATAGAGCATATAAGGCCGACGGGTAATCAGTCGTTCGCTTTCATAGATATATTCCACCATGGAGTTCTCTTTTATTCCGGGATATGAAAAGGTTATCTTTTTCGAAGCTTCGTTTTTTTCCGATGTGTTATCCCTGTATTTTCTGATAAATATATCCTTCATTTTTAGATCTATGACACGATCAGGTCCTTCAGCAGCATTGTGTGTCAGTAAATTATCCTTGACATCGCGGTTGATTGTTCTCGCTGCAATATGACTGAGAGCTTCTCCGTTTTCAAGGTTCAATACGACTTTGAATTTTCTGTCACGCTTTATTCTGTATATCCGGTGAACCCGTTTATGTACCAGAAGACCTTTTTCGGTTACCGATACATCAAAAGTTATATCGTCACGAAGAACAACACTTTGAAATTTTTCGTTTTCCGGAGATATTGTTTTGAAGGATGAGTAAAGTGTGTTTTTCACTTTGTTGATGTTTATGGGAGCACAGCCGCTCCAGACAAAAGTGATCAATAAAAAGATATGAAGGATAATGCCGTGTCTCATGATGCACCTCCTTCTTTACTGTTGTTTTCATCGGGTGAAACATCCTGTTCTTCCGGCGGCTTATGAGGAATGTCTGTATGATTTTGATTTTCGTCGGAAAGTTGTTCTTTTTCTTTTTCTTTTTCTCTGTCTTCTTCCGTATCTGCAGACTCTGTTAAAGTGGTGTTACTGTTTTTCTTTTTGAAAACAATGCCGTGTTTTTTAAGTCTTTTCAATGCCCGATGGAGATTGGTAAAAGATTCAAAATTCTCCGGAGGTATAGTCCGCTTATCTATCTCATAGCGTATGGAAATTGTCAATGAATTATCGGTTTTATCGGTGGTTGCAACTGTGAAACTATGTTCCCCTCCTTTAGTAATGATTTCAATATCTTCAGGGGTATGAATCAGTGAAAAAACATCTTCAGGCCATGTTACGGCAATGTTGTATTCATATATATTTTTCGTAGTAACAACAGGTCTGGTTCTTGATCGATTTTTGGAAATCAGCGGGGTGAAAATGTCCGAAAAATCAGGAAGTGCAACAATAAACGGTTCGAGATCGAGGGTGTGCTCGCCTGTATCATCCGCTTGAAAAACGGCGAGGTCTGCCTTAAGAGTGATGGGAAATGTGTTTTTTTTAGAGTATATGTTGCCGTAATCCATTGATAGAATCTGTCCGTCGGTTGATTTTGAGCCATTGTAGTATTTCTCTTTTATAAAATAGCGGAAAAATCTTTGCGTTTGGTCGATATGTTCAAGTAACTCTTTGAAAACGCCGGCCATTTCACCACGAAGAGACACCTCCATTTTAGTTTCTACGCTTCCGTCAGATTTGATATTGTAAGTGAGATCGGATCTGGAATCATACTTATCGATGGTTTTTGGCGGAGTACGCCTCAGGAGATTTTTGCCCTCTTCTTTAAGTACCAGTGCTGGTCTGTCTGCACTGGAAGAGTACCAGATTTTGTAGGGTGCGTGTGTCACCACAGGGTCCAGCCATAGTTCACCATTCTCCTCTGACTCAATGAAAACAATCATATGGTTGAAAGCGAGAGTTACATTATCTTCATAGAAAAAATAGTCGCTTCCCGCAATAACCAATGCCGGAAATGCCGGTATGTCAAGTGACTTGAGCAGGGCTATCATAAGCATGGACTGATCTTTGCAGTCACCGTATCCCCTTTTCAGTACTGTTTCCGGATCATTCGGTCTCATTCCGTAACCGAAGTAGGTGTGTTCCATTTCGTATGAAAAATCACGGACAAAATAATAGATGCGTTCTATTTTTTCAGCTTCTGTTTGTGCATCATCTACGATTTCGAGTGCTTTTTCACGAATGATTTTTGAATCCGACAGCTTTTGTGCTATGAACCATTTAAATCCTCTTTTTGCGGCAATATCCCAGGAATATAAAGTTGAAATAGAATGCTTCATATGTGCCCGATATCGTTCGTCTTTGCCCTGTCGCGGTTCTTTTCTGAATGCCGGTATATTGTAGGCCGACCATGAGCGAGTGATATTTCCCGAATCACCGAATCCCACATCTTTTTCCGGTGGATCAAGATCCCAGTTGTATACTCTTGCGTTCCATTCCCATTCAAATTGCTCCTCAAGATATTTCGGGTATTTAATGGTGTAATGTGATTCAAGTTTAGGATAATCCACACCCTGTATCCACCATGTTCCCCGTGAATAAGAGAATTTTTCCACCACAGTGTATTTCAGCTCTATGACAGATCCCGGCTTCACAGAAGGAAAAGTGAATTTAATCTGTTTCCCGGAGTATTCAAAATCATCACTTATTTTTTGTTCATGGGTTATTATAATATCTTTTTCATCAAGATATGTTATTTTTCCGTCCGGTTCAATTGTTCTTGCCGCAAAAGAAAGAATTTCCGTTCTTGACGAGTATCTTTTATAAATATCATTGAATTCATCCGGTTTCCTTAAAATTTTCCATGCACGGTGCACCGTCATATATGTTTCCTGCCCTATTCCCGGGACATAATCTATATCTTTCTCATTTTTTTCATACAGAAGGATCCTGTCGGCGTCAGGATATTCTTCATTCCCAGGGGTTTCTTGAAGCGGAATCTTTCCCGGAAGCGGCCCTGAGATGCGTTCAAGAGAGAATTTTCCTGAAGCACAGGATGACATAAAAAGTCCACAAATAACAATAATTGAAAAAATAGACGATATGTTCATAAAAAACTCCAGTATAGAGATTGTTTGTCTGCAGTTTAAGTAATAATTAATGAAAAATCAAGTTAATTTGTCTGTTTTTCAAGATATTGATATCACATGTAAATTAAGATTGCCGGAAATAAAAAGGGCCGTGAATAACACACGGCCCTGAAAAATTTTAAATTTTTAAGATCGGATCAACGATTATGTCCTTTGGGGACAACCACATGAACAAGACGGGAACTCAGATATGAACCGTTCCCGAGCACGGTTACCTGTGCTCGGTATTCCTGCCATGAGTTTGATGTGTTAACACAAAAATCATTATAAAAACGGACATCAAAAGTTACCGTTGTTCCCTGGGTTACAGAGAAGAAAGTGGTGTCATCCTGTCCACTTACTCCTCCGGGAGGATCTGCTTCAACTGTCGTGGATGATTTGACAAATTCAGCTGCACTTATGCCGTCACACTCTTCATGATCCTCCGCCATGCTTCCTGTGGTAACATCCATATCGATAAATTCGATGAGATCAAGAATGGAGTTTGCAATTTCATCACTCATCCCTGTTCCGTCAGCATAAGCCACCACACTGTTGAAATTGTTCCCGTCAGCATCGAGAGAGCCTGTTCTTGCTGCAAATTCATCATAATCCTCTTTGCATTTATTGGCAGGGTTATCTGTAAGCTGATCATTTTGTTCTTCAAAACTGGAGTCTATTCCTATGAATTTTGCTCCTATTCCGTTCATGGCTGCAATTGCCATTTCACGGTCAACGGTTTTGGAACCTTGTTCCCACATACACTCTGTCCATCCTCCGGGATCCTGAGTAAAAGGTACGCAATCCATAAAAGATTCATCACTTATGTGAATATAGATGGGCATGGATTTTTTTCTGAAACATGCCCCGCCTTTACTTCCGAGTTGACCTTCACATGTTTCTTTGGGAATATTATACTGTGCGGGGTTTATCATGTTTTGATCGCATCCTCCGAATCCGGGGATACAATTTTTGAGAGTTGAATTGAACTCTTCTCCTGTGGCGGAAAGATAAAGTGCAGGGATAGCCATTTCATCGTTCTGATCTCCGTTGAGTTTATCTATGGCATTTCCTACATGGTCTTCATTAAATGTTATGTGCTGGTAAATTTCGTAAGGGTTTTTATTCCAGCCGTACATAGCCAGTCCGAAAGCGGCAAAATCGGGATTTCCGCTGAACTCATCGGAAATTGACTGTATAATTTTAGCCTTTGCTTCTTTTTTAAGGTTGTTTATATAAGGTCCCATGGAACCGGAATCATCGAACATTATAAGAATGTCCACAGCTTCAACCACAGTACTGAATGTCAGAGTTCTTTCCACATCATCCGGAGCGTTATAGGGAAGAACCACATAAAAAATTCCGTCAGGGATACCGTCGTTGGGATCTGTGGGATCTGAACCGTAAACCACTTCTGCCAGATCATCGTCACCGTCACCGTCAGTGTCTTTATTGTAGGGGTCGGTCCCATAATCTTTTTCCTCTTTGTC
>JAWOGE010000077.1:0-2713 GCA_046497165.1 bacterium
TTTTTTTACGGAAGTCGTTAAAAACACTGAAAGAACTCTGGCTGAGGATTTTGCTTGTGCATTGGAAGAACTTCAGGGACATGATTTTACAACGGTGGAAAAACGAAATATTTTTAAGGGCATAGCCACTTCAGTGCGTCAGCGTCTTATGAAAAAATGGGTCCGAACACAAAAAAACTACAGAGAGAAAAATGTCAAAGAGACTCACTATTTATCCATGGAGTTTCTCATGGGGCGACTTCTTTCAAATACCCTTCTGAATCTCGGAATTTCTGATGAAGGTTGCAAAGTTCTTGAACATTTCGGGTACGACATGGAAGAGATAAAAGAGGAGGAGCCGGATATGGGGCTCGGAAACGGTGGGCTGGGAAGACTTGCCGCCTGTTTTCTCGATTCCATGGCTTCTCAATCATATCCGGCCAGGGGATACGGCATTTATTACAATTACGGTATATTTACACAAAGCATCAAAAATAAAGCTCAGTACGAAAATCCTGATATGTGGCTTCGTTACGGTTGTCCCTGGGAAATTTCCCGTCCTGAAAGAACTTATAAGGTTAAATTCGGTGGAACAGTTGTTGAAAATGAGCATTGTGACGGAAAGAACCGTTTTTCATGGATTGATACGGAGGAGATTGAAGCAGCGGCCCGGGACATTCCCATTCCGGGTTACCGTAATGACACTGTGAATACACTTCGTTTGTGGAAAGCTCAGGCTGTTGATGAGTTTATTCTGTCTAAGTTCAACAGCGGAAACTATTCTGATTCCGTAAAAAACAAAAATGAAGCTGAGCATATATCAAGGGTACTCTACCCCAACGATGATTTTCCTGAAGGTAAAAAATTGCGTCTCAAACAGCAGTATTTCTTCGTAAGTGCCACTCTTCAGGACATAATCAGAGATTTTTTCATAAAAAATAGAGACATAAAAAAACTTCACGAAAAAGCCGCCGTCCAGCTCAATGACACCCACCCTGCCATTGCCGTTCCTGAGTTAATGCGAATACTTATGGTGTATCATGATCTTTCCTGGGATGAAGCATGGGAAACAACCCAAAAAACTCTTTCATATACCAACCATACCGTACTGCCGGAAGCTCTTGAAAAATGGGGTGTGGAATTTTTCAGTGAACTTCTTCCGCTGCACCTTCGGATTATAGAGAAAATAAACAGCCGTTTCATACAAAAAATCCGTTCTGAATACACTGAAGACAACAAAACCGTTGAAAAACTCTCCATTTTAGAAAAAGGCGACTACCCTGTGATTCGAATGGCGGCTCTTTCTGTAGTCGGTTCACATAAGGTAAACGGAGTTTCAAAACTTCACACGGAAATTCTTAAAAATGATCTCTTCAGACATTTCAATAAAATTTTTCCAGAAAAAATATGCAATGTGACAAACGGTATAACGCCGCGTCGCTGGCTCATGTCCTGCAATCCCGCTCTATCCTCTCTGATTACAGAAACCATAGGTTCTGAATGGAAAAGAGATCTGAGATTTCTGTGCAATCTCAAACCATACAGTGATGATGCGAATTTCAGAAAAGCCTGGGAAAAGACACACAACAGTGCAAAAGAATCCTTTGCACGCTGGCTTGAGAAAAAACATTCCGTTAAAGTGGATAGATCCTCTCTGTTTGATGTTCATATAAAACGATTTCATGAATATAAGCGTCAACTGCTCAATATTCTCCATGTCATAGCAAGATATTTTCGCATAAAAGATAATCCCGACGCAGAACATCTGCCCCGCACTGTATTTTTTGCAGGAAAAGCGGCACCGGGATACACTGCCGCAAAAAGAGTAATAAAACTTATAAATTTCGTGGCTGAAACTGTAAACAACGATCCTGACACAAAATCGCTTCTTAAAGTTGTTTTCATTCCCGATTACTCTGTATCAACAGCTGAAAAAATAGTTCCGGCCGCCGACCTTTCCGAGCAGATTTCCACAGCAGGCTATGAAGCAAGCGGTACTGGAAACATGAAATTCATGCTCAACGGAGCACTGACCATAGGAACCATGGACGGTGCCAATGTTGAAATGGCCGAAGAGGTCGGAAAAGAAAACATGTTTATATTCGGTCTTTCATCAAAAGAGGTTATCGAAACCAGAAAAAGAGGATACAAACCTAATGATATCTATAGAAAAAACGAAGAGCTGAAAAGGGTTTTAGATGCCCTTCGGGACGATTTGTTCAATCCCGGTGATCCCGGAATGTTCAGAACAATATTTGACGAACTTGTCAACGGAGAAGACCCGTTTATGCTCTGTGCGGATTTTCAATCATATTTAAACAAGCAGGAGGCTGTAAATAAAGAGTTGAAAAACCGTGAAAACCAGCTGAGAAAATCTATTCTCAATACAGCTTCCGCAGGTGTCTTCTCAAGCGATATAAGCGTGTCCGGTTATGCTGAAAAAATATGGGATATAAAGCCTTGTACTCCAAATTACAAATAACTATTAATCATAAACTTTAAAAGAGGTAGAAAAAATGAAAAAAAACATACTTGTTATTCTCGACGGCTGGGGAATAAGTGACGAAAAATCCGGTAATGCCGTAAAAGCTGCCGAAACTCCGGTATTTGATTCTCTCTGGGAATCCAATCCCCATACTCTTCTTGATGCCTCCGGACCGGCTGTGGGACTTCCGGAAGGACAGATGGGAAATTCAGAAGTGGGACATATGAACATCGGAGCAGGCCGTATTGT
>JAWOGE010000260.1:0-4563 GCA_046497165.1 bacterium
AACTGTATGCATGTCAAGAGGAAGCTGCGGTTTCGTAAAAAATCAGGGAAGTTTTTTTTCTATTTTTTTAACACCCTCCAGAATTGAACGGGCAAGAGTTTCGAGATAGGATTTTTTCTGCAATAATTTTCGCTCGTGAGGGTTGCTTATAAAGCCGGCTTCAAAAAGCAGAGACGGCATGCGAGCTCCTACAAGAACATAGAAAAGTGCTCCTTTTTTATATCCCCGCATATTGACTTTGTACGGAGGAAGTGCTCTTTTCAGATTTTTTCCTATATAATTAGCAAACAGCAAACTGTCATCAATGTAAAAACTCATGGTCATATCCACAAGAATAGTATTGACAAGAGAGTTTTTTTTACTGACTTTATTTTCAACCATAGCGAGTTTGTTTACATATTCGGATTGTCGGTTATCAAGATGATAGACCTCCACACCGCTTATATCTGATGAAGGAAATGCGTTTGCATGAATAGAGATAAAAAGATCCCCGTCAAGTCTGTTGGCAATTATCGCTCTTTTATCCAAAGGGATGTAGATATCTTTATCTCTGGTGAGCTTCACTTCAATATCATATTCTTTTTCTGCTATCCTTCTTATTATTTTTGCAAGTTGAAGAACCACATCTTTTTCCTGTATATTTCCACTTACAGCTCCGGGGTCTTTGCCGCCGTGTCCGGGGTCAACTACGAGAACGAACGATTCCTTTTCGGATTTTCTTTTCTTTTCTGTTTTTGCAGTTTTGGTTTTTTTGCCGTAATAATCAACTATTATTCTCCACGGAGCTTCCATTACGGAAACATTGTATCCTTCGACTTTTCCTGTGTCGAGCACCACTCTCAGAGCATCTTTCTGTTTACCGAATCTTATTTTTTTCAAAAAAGATTCTTTTTTCAGTTCAGGAGTTTTTAGTCTTGATTTTTCAGTGTTGAGAAGGTCTATGTATACACTGTCATTTTCTTTTCCCGGAAGAAGATTATACCGGAATTTTATTTCTCTGTCGGGAAAAAGAATTATTCTGATACTGTCTTCGCTGTCATATACGCGTATTTTTGAAAGTTTTGCGGGAGTTTCTTCATCAAGGTGTTCCTCTATCAGTTTGGAAAGATCTGACATGTTCTCTTCAGTCAATTTACTTTCTGATGAGCTGAGTTCAAAAAGAGTTAGAAATATACAGGCAACTGAAAATACTATTGAAAACATTAAAAACTCATTGACATTGATCCACCTATATAATATTCAGGAAGTGGAGAAAATGAAAGATCATCTGTGCTTACACCAGTTGATTGTTCAGATACAGTCTTATGCAACCATCTTGTCTGCAAACGCAACCCGAATGTTGAATATCTGTTGAATCTGAATCCGGCGTATGCTGACATGAATGTAAAATTATCAAAAGAAAAAAGACGGGTTTCCTCAAGATTCTGTTTGGTAAAAAGAAAGGAGAGAGTAAATCTTGGAATAAAAATAATATCCGTAAATATATTCACTTCCGAAATAAGTCTTTTTCCGCCTCTGTAACCCCGAAACTCTTCGTGTTGAGCAAAGGAACCACCGAGAGCGGCTTTTTCGGGAAATGAAAGAACAAAATCCACATAGTATCCGTGAATCCAGGGTTTATCGTCAGGTATCTGTGAAAAGAACTCATATTTAGAAGCCTGCAAACCTCCATCCTGAAGTTTTCTATAGAACTGTTTCTGAATGTCGTAAAATGTGTTGAAATATGTCGGAGTGTAATTACTGCTTCCGGTTCGATACTCCATTCTGCTTCGTATTTTCATGTTTATCAGTGCAGGTATATTTAAAATATGATCAACTCCGGTGTGAATTCCGTGACCTGCAAAAGCGATTTTGTTGAAATCGGAATACACCTTCAATTTGTAATAGAGAGTGCTCAATAGTTTGAAATTGACATCCATTCCGAAAACATTGTCAGCGGCTCTTTTTAAGGAAAGAGAGTTGTCATCTGAAACTGAGAGTTTTACCGGTGCTCTTAAATCGGAAAGAAATGTGAATCCCAGTTCAAAATTGTTGAGATAGTCATCTCTGTCAAAAAAAGCCCAGGGCTTGAGATGTAATCGCCCTCCGGTAATATCTGGCGGCATCATATCTCCCGTAACAAATTCCACTCCGCCCAGATGGTTTTTAAAATGTATGTTTGTGCCTCTTTTGGGAAAACGGAATCTTAATGTATTAAAATAGGCACCCATGAGAGTTCCGTTACCCATGTAGTAATTTTCCAGTTTTCCGAAATAAAAATAGTAGCTGTCGGCGGGATTTCCGTAATGCACATAATCGATAATACTTACAAAATCACGAACACTGTTCCAGTCATCCCGGGGAAAAACGCCACCCACTGTTTTAGTGTCATCATTTTTATCATGCAGAAGAAAGTTCAGTGGAAGGCTGGCGGCAAACCCCCAGTAGTTGAACTCCATGTTTGCTGACAGTGTTATGTTGAGAAGAACATCGTCATTCTGATACACAGGACCGCCTGAAATGCCGATAGAACGGTAGTCACGAAAAAGAAGCAATTTTTCATCGGTATGAAAATCAACAGCCTCCATGAAAAAAGAGAACAGAACTATCATTGAAATTAAAGTTAAGCTATGTCTCATCCGGTCTCCTTTTCGGAAACATGATTGTAAATCTCCTCGGCGTTGAAAGAGCTTCTGACAAAGCGCCCGGAAAATGCTTCAGAAAATCCTGCGGATAAAGCGTACTCTTTGAGAGATTCAAATTTTTCATCAGAATAATCTTCAATTACAGGAAGATGTCTGAAGGATGGTCTGAAATACTGCCCTATGGTTATTATATCACATGAAACATTACGAAGATCGTCTATGACTGATCGAATTTCGTCCATGTTTTCACCCAGCCCTGTCATTATTCCCGATTTTGTTGTCAAACCCTCTTTTTTCATCGAATGAAGATAATCAAGAGATCTTTTATAGTCAGCCCGGGGTCTGACTTTTTCATAAAGACGGGGAACTGTTTCAATGTTGTGATTAAGAACATCGGGGGCCGCTTCTGCGATTATTTTTATTGCATCAGGTGTGTTGTTGAAGTCAGGAGTCAGTATTTCAATGTTCACATTGCTGTTTATTTTTCTGATTTCCAGAACGGTTTCAGCGAAATTTTCCGCTCCGCCGTTGGGAAGATCGTCACGAGTTACCGAGGTGATCACAACATATGAAAGCCCCAGTTCGTTAACAGCCTCGGCAAGGTTGAAAGCTTCCTGTGAATCCGGAGCAGGCGGGGAGGGGTCGTGTTTTATGTCACAGAACCGACAGTCTCTTGTGCATCTGTTTCCCAGAATGAGAAAAGTTGCGGTGCGTTTTTTAAAACAGTCACCTATGTTGGGACAATGTGCGGACTCACAGACGGAGTGAAGGTTATATTTTCTGAGTATTTTCTTCACCTCTGTGATATAAGGTGATTTTATTGTGGATTTTTTTTTCATATCGATCTCTTTATATCTCAATGATCTCAACATTTGAGATCGCTTTTTCCAAAAGCTGTGCCATTTCCGGTTTTAGTTTTTCTTCCTCTTTGAGAGTCCTCGGGATTTTTCCCCTGGTTACCGGATTTGAAGGTGGATAAACAATGCACGAATCCGGAGCTTCTCTTATGGAAACAGGGTAGGTTCCTGTTTTTTTTGCTGTTTTTATAATGAACTCTTTGTCCATAGCTATAAGGGGTTGTATAACAGGCATGTTTTCAACAGCATCCCCTATGCATTGAATGTTTTCAAGTGTCTGACTGGCAACCTGTGCTATGGATTCTCCGGTTACAAGTGCTTTGTATTTGTTCTTCTTAGCAATTATTTCAGCTATTTTGAACATTAAGCGCCTGTACATTATTGTTCTATATGATTCGTAACACCTCTCTTTTACGAGCATCTGAATTTCCGTAAATGGAACTATGAACAGTTTACATTTTCCCGGTTGAAAGCGTTTCAGGACGAGAGCAAGGTCTTTTAATTTGCATGTTGTGGTGTCTGTGGTGTGAGGAGGAGAAGCAAAACCTATAAAATGTGAACGAACTCCTCTTACAATTGAAAGATATGCGGCAACAGGAGAATCTATGCCTCCTGAAAGCAGAGTGAGAGCCTGACCGGATGAATCCACAGGAAGACCGCCGGGCCCGGTTATTCTTTCAGAAAAAACAAATATTCCAAAATCGTTTATTTCCACTTCGAGGTTGAAATTGTAGTCTCTCATTGAAACAGAGAAAACGCCGTCCCGTGCTCTGAGAATTTCCGAAGAAAGCTTTTTTTGAATTTCCATGGAGTTATAAGGATAGGATTTCCAGCTTCTGTTGCAGGAAACTCTGAATACGGTTTTTCCGTTTTTTATGGCTTTGTCAGCCAATGAAAGAGAGGCTGATACAATATCTTCCCAGGGTGTGTCTACAGGAAGCATTATGGCCGGAGACAAAGAGGCTATACCCGGCAGAACAGCAAGTGATGAAATGGTCTGTTCTGTTTTGTCATCGGTATAAACTATAAGTCTGCCCCGAAAAAGAGATATTTTCATGCTGTCAGAAGTTTTCCATCTCAAA
>JAWOGE010000204.1:0-7191 GCA_046497165.1 bacterium
AAAGAACTGCACTCAAGTTCCATATGTGTCTCTCCGGGCTCACATCCGGAAAAAACCGTTAAAAAAGCAAACATCATCACGAGCAAACAGAGAATATTATGTTTCATAAGAGATATCCCTTTCTACAAGTCATCTCAAAATATTTACAATTATTTTCATGTGTCCCCCCCCATACAAAAAATCTCTTTTTACCGGATCATTATTTATGGTAGTTTTAAGAGAAGAGTAAAGTATGTCAGGTCCCACACCTATATAAAGCCAATCAAAAATTCTATGTATATAATCCACAGAAGCTCCGAAATAACCGCCGGAAAATATTTTGTATGAATCAAAATCATCGGTATATCCGGGACGACCGAGATAGTAAGCATAACCTCCGCCGGCTGAAACAGCAAGCCGTGAATTTCGTGTCCGAAGATACGGAACAAGCCAGCGGGCAAATCCCCCGACTCCCTGAACTGTGGCATCGCTATCTATGAAAAGTCCCTGGTAATCAAGCCCGAGAGAAAGGTCCTGAACAATAGAAACCCCGACTCGTCCATTCACAAGACCTAAAGCTTTGTAATTACTAACATCTCCGGACTGGCCTCCCATTCCTCCGTTTATTTCTAAATATATTCGATAGGCATAAAATTCCGGAATATTAACACCTTCTTTTTTCACCCAGCCCTCTTTACCCAGAAATCTTATTTTATACCAGGTGTCATCTTCCTGCGTAACTTCAACTTCATCACCTTTTTTAAGTTCAAACATTACGGGAGATTCAACATCTTTATCTCGATAAAAAAAGATGGTTGAAACCACGGAACCTTTCATGGGCTCTCTGTATTCATCCATCTGTTTTTCACGATCAACCGTGTAATCAACATCCGCTTTTGTTTCAAAATCATCTCTGAAACTGTCTGGCGGTGGCTCCTCTCTGAAACTATCTTTTTGGTCAAAATCATCCGCAGGAGGTTCTTCTCTGAAATCATCTGCAGAAGGTGCAAAGGCATCTTCACGAGGTGCAAAAGCATCTTCAGCGGGTTCAAAGGTATCATCCCGGGGGGCAAAGGCATCGGGTTCTCCATCATCAGAAAAAACATCTTCCTCCTTCTCCTCCTCCTCTTCCTCTTCAGACCTGAAAGGGTCCTCCTCATCTTTTTCATCATCAAAATCATCTTCCGCAGGCTCATCAAAAGTTTCATCGAGAGAATCAGGCAACCCCTCCTCGATAACTCCCAGATCGATACTATCCGCAACCATCTGTTCTGAAAAAACAAACGAAAGCAATATAACAAATGCACATTTAACCATGTTCATTTCCCAAAATATAGTGAACACACAGAAACATTATATCACAAGTTCCGACATAATCAAGCTTTCGAAACAATATTAACCGCTTTCTTTCTTTCAAGAACAGCACAACAGTCATCTATTACCATTTCCGCCATTTTTTCACGCGTTTCAACAGTCGCACTTCCAATATGAGGAAAAAGAACCGTTTTGTCAGATTTTTTGAGTTCCTCCGTAATTTCAGGCTCATATTCATAGACATCCAAACCTGCGGCTGATATCTCATTCCCTGACAAAGCATCACACAGAGCTTTTTCATCCATAAGTCTACCCCGGGCGGTATTTATGAAAAAAGCTGTCTTTTTCATCTTTCTGAATTGAGTTTTTCCAAAAAGATGATGTACATTTTCTGTATAAGGAAGATGAAGCGAAATGATATCGGAATTTTTTACGATATCATCAAAACCTGCATATTCAACACCAAGAGAAACCTCTTCATTTTTTTCAAGAGGTTCTCTTTTGTTATATAAAATGTTCATTCCGAAGGAAGCCGCTCTCAAAGCAACCGCTTTTCCGATTCTTCCCAGCCCTATTATTCCCAGTGTCTTTTCCTGAAGAGAACGCCCGGGCATAAGCTCCGGACTCCAGCCGGTGAATTTTCCTTTTCTGCAAAAAGCATCAGCTTCTAAAGCCCGTCTTGTGGTCATAAGAATAAGAAGCATAGCAATATCCGCAGTAGCATCTGTAAGGACACCGGGAGTATTTGTAACAGCAATCCCTTTTTTTTCAGCTGCCTTTATATCGATATTGTTGAACCCAACCGCATAATTGGAAACAACTTCAAGATCCGGAAGAAGTTCCATAAGAGTTTCATCCACAGAGTCTGAAAGCATGGATATAATTCCGTGTGGTGAAAACGAAACAGCTTCTTTTTTAAAATTATCTCCGCTTTTAAGAACTTTCACCCTGAAACTGCCTTTGTTTTTAAGCAGATTTTCAAAGTGTTTACCGGGTAGTCTGTGAGAAATAAGAATCCTTTTTGCTTTTTCATTATCTGAAACCATAGAGATATCTCCTCTCTTTCTGTTATTATACCAAATTTGATTTTATGCAACGGAAACCTGTTGTCAATTTCAGCAAATCTGTTACACAAATTCAACACATAAAAAAAACCAACAATTTGGCTCACTGACAACTTCGCAAATGTTTGCAAACACGAGCGTTTATAAATAACAAATCATTTTTCAATGATAAATTCTGACGATTCGGATGTTATTTTTTTAAAATTATATTTTTTCTTTGATTGACAAAATAAAATTTTTTTGCCAGAATAAATTGACACAGGATGTCGCAAACAGCCTGAGGAGAAGACAAATGACCTATCAAGAATCAAAGGATTCAACACCGGGTTATGCCCGTCACAAAATTATTCTCGACGATTCGGGGAAACCTTACGACTATAAATTTCTCGAAACAAATGCAACTTTTGAAAAACTCACCGGCCTGAAAAAAGAAGAGATAATCGGAAGAACTGTTCGTGAAGCAATTCCCGGTATTGAAAAATCGGATTTTGACTGGATTGGATTTTACGGAAAAATTGCTCTGGAAGGCGGCGAAAAAGATTTCAAGCAGTACAGCGAACCTCTTGAAAAGTGGTATCGGGTTCTTGCTTATTCCACTGAAAAAATGTATTTCACAACACTTTTTGTAGATATTACAGAACAGAAACAATCGGAAAAAGCTTTAAAAGAAAGTGAAGAAAGACTGGATATGGCTCTGGAAATAAAAAACGAAGGGATATGGGACTGGAATCTGATTACAGATCAAACCGTTTTTGACGATCGTTATTATACAATGGCCGGATATGAGCCCAACGAATTTCCTTCGGATTTCAAATCCTGGGCTGAGCATGTTCATCCTGAAGATCGGCTCGAAAGTAAAAATGCAATAAAATCTTATTTATCCGGACAATCCGAACGCTTTGATATAGAGTTTCGGTTCAGACACAAAAACGGATCATGGATCTGGATTGGGGGACAGGGAAAAATTGTAGAGAGAGATAAAAACGGCTCGCCTTTGCGAATGATCGGCACTCACACCGATATAACCAAACTCAAAGAGACTGAAAAAGCACTGTTTAATAATCAAGAAACTCTGTCAGCAATTCTCAGTTCAATTGAAGACGGAGTGATCGGCTGTGATAAAAAAGAAAGAGTTGTCAATATCAATAAATCGGCTGAAACTCTTACAGGTTGGACAAAAAAAGAAGCTGTGGGACAACCTCTGAAAAAAGTTTTCAATATAATCGATTTTGAAACAGGGGAAACAATCGATAACTCTGTTATTCAGACAATTGAAAAAGGGATTTCTGTGGATTTGTCTTGTAACAATAAATTAATTTCCAAAGATGGAAAAGAATATCATGTTTCCATATCCTGCGTCCCCATAAAAAACAAAACCGGCAGTGTTGACAACGCCGTGCTGATTTTTCGCCACATTAAAAAACATTAATAAAAACAGACAAAGAGAAACATATATATTCAACCTTTGGTCATTTGGGAATATATTCATATTTGACAAAACAATTTTTTTATGTAAAAATAACTTTGCAATTGCTTCAATATGAGTTCAAAAAATTCAAGGGGTATCCATGAATGTTGAGAACCTGATTTCAAATAACCTGATAATGGGTTACGCCCGTCACAAAATTATTCTCGACGATTCCGGGAAACCTTACGACTATAAATTTCTTGAGATAAACAAAACTTTTGAAGAAATCACCGGCCTGAAAAAAGAAGAGATAATCGGAAGAACTGTTCGTGAAGCAATTCCCGGTATTGAAAAATCGGATTTTGACTGGATTGGATTTTACGGAAAATTTGCTCTGGGAGGCGGCGAAAAAGATTTCGAACAGTACAGCGAACCTCTTAAAAAATGGTACAGGGTTCATGTTTCTTCCTTCAAAAAAATGTATTTCACCACAATGTTTGTGGATATCACCGGACATAAGCTTTCAGAAGAAGCCCTGAGAGAAAGTGAAGAAAGACTGGATCTGGCCATGGCAGTAAAAAACGAAGGGATATGGGACTGGAATCTGATTACAGATCAAACCGTTTTTGACGATCGTTATTATACAATGGCCGGATATGAGCCCAACGAATTTCCTCACAATTTTAAAGCCTGGGGGGAACGCGTTCATCCCGAAGATATACCCGCCTGCAATAGTGCAATTAAAGCTTATTTATCAGGACAATCCGAACGCTTTGATATAGAGTTTCGGTTCAGACACAAAAACGGATCATGGATCTGGATTCGGGGACAGGGAAAAATTGTAGAGAGAGATAAAAACGGCTCGCCTTTGCGAATGATCGGCACTCACACCGATATAACCAAACGCAAAGAAGCTGAAATAAAACTCCGCAACAACAGAGAAAATCTGGCCGCAACACTCCGTTCAATCGGAGACGGAGTGATCAGCTGTGATAAAAAAGAAAGAGTTGTCGATATCAATAAAGCGGCTGAAACTCTTACAGGTTGGACAAAAAAAGAAGCTGTGGGACAACCTCTGAAAAAAGTTTTCAACATTATAAACGCAAAAACACGAAAAACCGCTGAAAACCCTGCAGCCAAAGCACTCAGTGAAGGTGTCAATGTGGATCTTGCAAACCATACCGCATTAACTTCCAGGGATGGAACAGAATACCAGATTGCAGACTGTTGCTCTCCCATAAGAGACAAGACAGAAAAAATTACCGGTGCTGTTCTTGTTTTCCGGGATGTAACCGAAAAGTACCGGCAAAGGGAAAAACTCAGAGAAAGTGAATCCCGTAACCGTGCTTTACTGGAAGCTCTCCCGGACCTCATGTTTGTAATAAGTAAAGATGGTTTTTTTATTGATTACAACACAAACAACAAGAATAATCTTTTAGTTTCTCCTGAAAAATTTCTTTCCAGGCATGTTTGCGAAGTTCTTCCGCCGAAACTGGCTTCTTTAACCCTGGAAAAACTTCACAAAGCTTTTGAAAGCAAACAAACAGAAATATACAATTATAAAATTGACACATCAAAGGGAGCAACTTATTTTGAATCCCGTCTTGTCTATATCAATGAAAACAGTGCACTCGCAATTATCCGCGATATCACCGAACACAAAAAAGCCGAGGAGGAAAAAGAGAATCTTCAGAACCAACTCGCTCATGCCCAAAAAATGGAATCTGTGGGACGACTTGCAGGTGGGGTGGCCCACGATTTCAACAATATGCTCGGTGCCATACTCGGCCAGACAGAGCTGGCTCTTCTTAAAGTGAACCCGGACGAAACTTTGTACAGACAGTTAAAAAGCATCCAGAAAGCTGCGGAGCGTTCGGCAAATCTCACTCGTCAACTTCTTGCCTTTGCACGAAAACAAACTATTTGTCCCCAGGTTCTCAATCTCAATAAAACCATAGCCGGTATGCTCGATATGCTTCAGAGGCTTATCGGTGAAAACATAGAGCTTGTGTGGGAACCTGCCCCGAAACTATGGTTTGTAAGAACCGATTCCTCTCAGATCGATCAGATTCTGGCAAATCTGTGCGTCAATGCAAAAGATGCCATTTCAGAAACCGGTAAAATAATCATAGAGACTTCAAATGTAACTTTCGATGACTCTCACAGCGGGGATCACATAAATTTCACCAAAGGTGATTTTGTACAAATTTCTGTCAGTGACAACGGCTGCGGTATGGATTCGGAAACAAAAACACACCTTTTCGAACCGTTCTTCACCACAAAAGAGATCGGAAAAGGCACGGGCCTCGGACTTGCAACAGTACACGGCATAGTAAAACAGAACAAAGGTTTTATCAATGTCTACAGTGAAAAAGAACAGGGTACTGTTTTTAAAATATATCTTCCGAGATATGCCAAAAAAGATGAACAAAGCTCAAAATCTTCAAAACAAAACCTTAAAACTTCAAAGGGAAGCGGTACTGTTCTGCTTGTGGAAGACGAACCCATGCTTCTTGAAATGACAATGGAAATGATCAGAGGACTGGGATATACGGTACTGACTGCTGAAACCCCTGTAGAAGCAACAAAAATAGCCCATGAACATTCAGGTAGGATCAATATTCTGCTTACCGATGTTGTAATGCCGGAAATGAACGGGCGGGCTCTCGCCAAAAACCTCCGGTCAATATATCCGGATATTCACTGTGTTTTCATGTCGGGCTATACCGCAAATGTAATTGCTCATCAAGGGATTCTGGAAGAAAACATTAACTTTCTTCAAAAACCTTTTTCCTTAAAAGATCTGGCTGCTATACTCAAAAAATCAATCGACTAACACCTGATTCGGTCCGTTAAGATTGACGATTTGTCGACGGAGTAATTTGACTTTAGATTTTTCACCTGCTAAAGTAACCTGTTTCATTGTTTAATATGAAAAGTACGAACTTTTTTTTATTTTAACCTGATTCGGTGGATTCTGAGTCATAAAGACGAAAAGCATTCTCATTCAGAAGGCTTTTCAGTTTTCAATGACTGAGTCTATCAGGTTTAATATTAATGGAGAGAAAAATGACAGATCTTTCAACAAACTATGCAGGCCTCGAACTTAAGAATCCTTTAATCGCAGGAAGTTGCGGAATAACGAATTCAGTGGAAAATGTTTCTGAAATCGCAAAGGCAGGTGCAGGTGCAGTTGTTTTAAAATCTCTTTTTGAAGAAAAAATATTAGCAGATGAAATTTCTGATCATGAAAACACACCGGGAATACACACCGAAGCTTTGCGTTATATGGAAGAAAGTGCAATGATGCACGGAGCACAGGAGTATGTAGACTTCATACGAAAAGTCAAAAAAGAGGTTTCTGTTCCTATTATTGCCAGTGTAAACTGCAGCTCCACAAACCGGTGGATAGAATTTGTAAAAAAA
>JAWOGE010000219.1:0-3117 GCA_046497165.1 bacterium
ATCGTTTTCACCCCCGTATAGAACAACAATATCTCTTTCCCGGTCATATATCACAGCATGATTTTTTCTCGGTTCAGGTGCTTCGATACCGGCATCATCTTTATCCTGAATTTTAAACAAAGATGAAGCTGTTCTTTTCCATGTTCCGCCAAGGCATTCTCCGGCTCTTTCACCTCCGAAAAGCAGCATTGTACCGTTTCCAGTGTATGTGACAGCTGTTTTTCTTCTTTCAGGTTTCATGTCGTTTTCATGGTAATGACGCGTCCAGCTATCTCCGGTCCACTCCCATACACGCATGGCTTCCCATCCACTGTAAGCTCCCCCCGGCTTTTCTGTGAAAAGCATCAGTTTTTTATTTATATTGTCGTAAGCCAGCTCTCCTTCGATCTGAGGCGATCCGTCATTTTCAGGGTCAGCAGCCTCATGACGATGCCATTTTGCTTTTGAACTTACCCATGAATAGAGATAGAGGTCTCCTGAATCATTTTCCGCCCAAACAAAAACACGGTCGCGACTTTTATCGTAAACCGCAGAATGATAGAGATCGGGATCAGTCGCAGAGTTGTACTCTTTTTCATCAAGCAGCTTTTTCCAGCTTACTTTTATTTCGTTTTTATTGTCGTTCCATTCATTGAGTTCCCAAACACTGTGCCTGTCATTGTCGGTGCCATTTTTGCCTCCGAGAAGAAGAATTTTTCCTCTGTTTTGATCAAAAACCATACTGTGTCCGTATGCTGCCCCCGGATCTCCGTCACTTTCGGGATCTTCAGGTATGAGTTTTGTCCAGTTTTCACCGTTCCAAAGCCATGTTTCATCTAAGGATACGCCACTATTCTCCTTAAAATCATCCAGGCCTCCGTAAAAAATAAAATTACCGCTGGAATAGTTGTAGACCATGGATGTTTTCAAACGAGCCGTTGGACTTTCTTCAGGATAGATCTGTGTCCATGATTCTCCGTCCCAGGACCATGTATGGTCAAGAGGGATTTTGCTGAAACTCCCAAAAAGGTCATAATTGATTTTTCCACCTCCGAAAAGAAAAGTTTTTTTAAGAGCCGGGTCTGTTCCAGCGGCATAAGCGAAAGTTTCCGGACCGTCACTGAAAATATTGCTGAAAAAATAACCATTCCAGACATCTGTCTGAGAGTGGGAAACGGGATCATAATTAAAATCACTTTTTCCGCCGTGCAAAACAGGAAGTCCGCTGAGAGGGTCCGAAAAAATTGAAAATTGTCTTACCTCTGTTTTGTATGTACGGTTTTCGCTTGTTATCCAGCGACCAGAGTTTTTTACAACAAGTTTTTCCTCCAGAGTTTTCTCTTCTGTGTCATAATTGTCAGAAATGTTCTGCATTCCCGTGTGGGCTCGCTGAGTAAAAAGTATGTGTGGGTTTTCATAAGTGCTTCCGGCAACTTTGTTGTTCATGGAAGCGATCCATTCAATATTGCGGACAAGGGCCGCTTCTTTGTCGGAAGAGTCCGTTCCGCTTTGGTTCCCCGCCGTATCTCCTATCGCTATATAAATGTTTTTTCTGTCAGTCCTGTCGAGATTAATTTTGTAATAAACCCCTTCGCTTTGCTCCTCCTTGTCTTCAAAAGTAAATGTCCTTACAAGAGAAGATTTCTCTCTGTCAGCTCCGTCATAAACAAGTAGATATTCCTCCTCCCCGAGCATCTCTCTCAAAACATACACAAAAAAAGCCGGCTGTTTGTTGTCCGATTCTTCTTCTGTCTCTATTCCCCAGGGGATGCGGACATATTTCACGCCGTCTTCGGATTCCACATCCGGCGGAGAAGGCGGGATGGTGTCTATTTTCAACTCTGCAACCTCCACTATAGAGTTCTGTTGATTTCCAGCGGAATCTTCAAGCGGATCTTCTGAAGAGTCTATTATAACCGTATCTGTAAAATCGACTTCGCCCACATCCGACAGTTTAAGTTCATAAACAAAAAAAGTATCCCCCGAGGAGCTACTCAGTTCAAAATCCATGTCAAGCCCGCTCAATTTGACATGAGGTGTGTTTACAACTGATTCGCTGAGAGTAAAAGAGACCGTTACGACAGTGCCGTTGGTAGCCGCCAGAGGATCCGCTATCACACGATAGTCTTCCGGAGTCAGTCTGAGAGTTCCTGAACCTTCCACCACTTCAGGGGGAGTGAAATCCCATGTGATCTCACCTATGGAACGATGTTCGGGCGGTATGGGGTTTTCCCGCAGGTCTCTGCCGTCTATCATTATATTTCTCAATCCGTCTTCACCGCTTTCGGGAGAAATGAAACCGCATTCATAAATAAAGCTGTCTCCTGTGTCGGAAAATTCGCAGCTGTCTTTCACAGAGTATATAACACCTCCAACGGATATTCTTGAAAAAGAATAAAGTTCTTCTGAAGATTTAAAGGAAACAGAGTAGTGTGTCAGAGCTTTTATTTTATCATCGGAAACTCCGCCGTTACTTATTTCAGGAGGTGTCAAATCCACTTCCACACCGAATGGGAAATCGGTCAGTGCTGTAGATTTGAAGTTGTTTCCCGCCTTATCAGCAGCCTCAACAAATACTGTATGAAACTCTCCGAAATCTGTATCAGGTGGCGGATCTTCATCTTCCGCAGCATCGTAATCACAAGTGATATGTGTGCTGTAAGTTTCTATGCCTTTGCAATTATAAAAATTAATTTTACCGCTTGAATCGTGAACTTTAACTGTTTCTCCGTGCACAGCTTCATTGAAATAAAGATCCATAGTTATCTTTTTCGTGAGAATATTCATAATATACGGAACGATGCTGCTGCTGTTAATTTCAGGAGGAGTGAAATCAAAGGTCATTCTGTCTTCAGAGCTGCCCACATTTCCTGAAAAAAGATTACCCGCCCTGTCTCTTATATCAATATTTATTGCGAAATCAGTTCCTTCCGGTTCGTTTCCATTTACGGGAACATTATAACTCAATGTCCATGGTCCGTCTTCAGAGGTTGTTCCTTCCGGAGAAATAACCGGCAGTGACTTTATATTCATCTGACCCACTCTTACAAGAGGTCTTTCCGCCGGATATTCATCGGTTTTTATGGAAAAGCTGTAGCTTTCCGTGCTGCTGTTTACAACATTTGTGGAAAGATAAAG
>JAWOGE010000340.1:0-6693 GCA_046497165.1 bacterium
CAGAGAAATAACTGTAAAAAAAGGATCTACCATACACGATGCCGCAAAAGAAGCCGGTATAGACATTCCGACTTTGTGTTCAAATGAAAAAATATCAAAAACAACTTCTTGCTTTGTATGTCTTGTAAAAGACAAAAAGAACGGAAAACTACTCCCTTCCTGCTCCCAGATTGTATCAGAAGGTATGGATATCGATGCTTCGGGAGATGAAGTTAAAGATATGCGCAAAACAGCACTTGAACTTCTTCTTTCTGAACACAGCGGTGACTGCGAAGCTCCTTGTACCGTTTCCTGTCCTGCACACGCAAAAGTCGAAGAATATGTTCGTGCCGGAAAAAAAGGTAATCTTAAAAAAGCAATGGAAATTATACTTGAACGCATCCCTCTGCCTATGTCCATAGGTCGAGTCTGTCCGAGATTCTGTGAAAAAGATTGCAGACGAAATATTACAGATCGTCCTGTGGCGATCAATGAATTTAAAAGGACTTCTGCAGACAGAGAGTTTGAAAATTTCAAAGTTCCCTGTGAAAATCTCGGTGAAAAGAAAGTTGCCATTGTGGGATCAGGTCCGGCCGGTATATCTGCGGCATATTTTTTGAGACGCAAAGGTATTGCCTGCGATCTGTTTGATATGAAGGAAAAACCCGGAGGGATGCTTCGTTATGGAATTCCCGAATATAGACTCCCGAAAAAAATGCTGGATAAAGAGATTCGTTTCATGGAAAATCTGGGCGGAATAAACTTCAAAATGAAACGCAAACTTGGAGAGAATCTCGAACTTGATACGCTTAAAAAAGAGTACGATGCTGTACTCCTTGCAGTTGGAAGCTGGAAACCCAGTTCATCACGAATTGAAGGTGAAGAACTCACCGAAGAGGGCATCGTCTGGCTTGAAAAGATCGCAGACAACAATTGGTCAGGTAAAAATCCTGGTAAAACCATAGTCATAGGCGGAGGGAACACCGCCATGGACTGTCTCAGAACATCCGTCCGTCTCGGCAGCGATGATGTGAACTGTTTTTACCGAAGAACAGAAAAAGAGATGCCCGCTGAAGAGATTGAAATTCACGAAGCAAAAGAGGAAGGCGTTAATTTTCACTTTCTCTCGCAACCTGTGGCTCTTCGAGAAGAAAATGGCAAAAAAATACTGACCTGCATAAAAATGAAACTCGGAGAACCTGACGCATCCGGACGCTGTCGCCCTGTTCCCGTAGAAGGTTCCGAATTTGAAGTTGAGGCTGACACTGTCATCGGAGCAATAGGACAGAAAACCATTGCCCCGGAAGGTAGCAGCACAAACAGATGGGGAGACATTGAAGTCGTTTCTGATAACTCTCATATGTCTGAAAATATATTTGCCGCCGGCGATTGTGTTACCGGACCTGCCACTGTTGTGGAAGCAGTAGCCATGGGTCGAATTGCAGCACTGGGAATTTCAGAGTTTTTCAAAGGAAAAAAATATTCTGAACCTCATGAGGTGAATGTGAGCCGGGGACATTGGAACCACCTTAAAAAGGATGATCTGGTTTTCGTGAGTGACCCTGAAAAATACGACCGGGTGGATTTGAAATTAATACCTGTTGAAGAACGCAAAAACACTTTCAGAGAAGTGACAAAATCTTTTACAGAAGAGGAACTGGCAAAAGAAGGGAAGCGCTGTTTTGAATGCAGCTGTACTGATAAAGATGACTGCTCTTTGAGAAAACACAGCGAAGAATACAACTGTGACCCTGAAACAATAAAAGGTGCAAAGAAAAAGTTCTCATACGACACACGGCATCCCGAGATAATTATGGATCCCGGAAAGTGCATAAAATGCGAAACATGTGTAAAAATAAGCAAAGAGGTCATCAACAGTTCAATCTTCGGATTCAAGCATCGAGGATTTGAAACCATAATGGGAACAGCCTTCGACAAACCCCTCAACGGAACTGAAGAAGAACTGAAACTTTATGTGGAAAACTGTCCCACAGGTGCTCTGGATTTCAAAAATAAAAAAGACAAACAGGAACTGTAAATTATTCGAGCGACTCAAACAAGTCGCTCCTGCAAAATACTCATTATTTATACCATTTGACAAGATCAGGTTTTTAGCGTAAACTTCTTTTATGTTCAGTGGTTCCGGAGAAGATAAAACCGGCACGAACCGAAAAGCTTATTGAATTTCTTGAATTATATTAGGAGTATAAAATGGATGCTAATGAAAAGGCAAAAAAGAATGTAGAGAAACTTTTTTCATTTATTGACAAATCCCCAACGGCGTTTCATGCGGTTGCAACTGTAAAAGAGGAGCTTGATTCTGCAGGTTTTACGGAATTATGTGAATCTCGGCCCTGGAAAATTGAGCCTGAAAAGGGATATTATATTTCACGCAACGGTTCATCAATGATAGCTTTCAGAACCGGCAAAAGCAAACCTGACGAAACCGGTTTCAGAATCGCGGGAGCACATACCGATTCTCCTCTTCTGAAAATAAAGCAGGGAAGTGCCAATTTCTCCGGAGGAGTTCTTCGTCTCACAACAGAGGTCTACGGCGGACCTGTACTGCACAGCTGGATAGACAGAGATCTTTCCATTGCCGGTAAAGTCATGGTGAAAAAAAACGGAAAATATGAAGCTGTACTCATGAACATGAAAAAGCCTGTGGCTTTTATCCCGGGACTTGCCATTCATCTGAACAGAGAAGTAAACAAAGGATTCGAATACAACAGACAGGACCATCTTCAAGCCGTACTTTCCATAAAAAAAGATAAAGAATCTGAAAAAGATGCCGATGAGCAGTTCCGTAAAATAATTGCCCGAGAAATAGGTGTGAAATCTTCAGAAATAGGAAGTTATGATCTTTTCCTCTACGATGTTCAGCCGGGAACATTTACCGGAATCGATGAAGAGTTGTTTTCGGTAAGATGCATAGACAACCTTTCAATGTGCCATGTTCTTACTCATGCTCTGATAAAAAATCCGCCTGCTGATGCTATGCAAATTGCTGTATTTTATGATAACGAGGAGATCGGCAGCAAAACTCCCATGGGAGCTGACTCCTCATTTCTCCGAGATATTCTTGACAGAATAACAGCGGTAACCTGTGATAAACCTGATAGTTATCACACAGCAATAGCTCGAAGCTTCATGGTTTCTGCAGACGGTGCCCATGCACTTCATCCTAATTTCACAGGCAAACATGATCCCGCTTTTGCACCGAAACTCAACAAAGGACCTGTTATAAAACTCAGTGCCATGTTTAAATACGCCACCACTGCGGAAACTTCGGCATATTTTGAAAAACTCTGTACTGAAGCGGATGTTCCGTTTCAAAGACTCGCAAACAGAAGCGATACAAGATCAGGAAGCACCATAGGACCAATCGCATCTTCACAGCTCGGCATAAAAGCAATTGATGTCGGAAATTCCATGTGGGCCATGCACAGTGTCCGGGAAACAGCGGGAGTTATGGATCACACACTTATGATGAAAGTTATTTCTAATTTTTTTAAAAACTGAGGAGCGAACTTTGAATCTCTGTATTGACATAGGAAACTCTAATACTGTAATCGGACTTTTTTCTGAAAACGAATTGATAAACAGATGGCGAATAGCAACAAACAGCCGAATGACAAGACACGATATTCTCGCCGTTATAAGCTCTCTTTTCGGTACGGAAAATATTAAATTCCGTAACATATCAACTGTTGTCATAAGCTCTGTTGTCCCCATGTGGAATCATTCATGGGAGCGTTTCACATCGGAAAATATCACATCTTTCTACAGTTTTATCAGTCCGGAAGATAAAAATACCGGCATAAAAGTTCTCACAGATAATCCTGCTCAACTTGGAGCTGACAGAGTGGCAAACGCAATGGCGGCCAAAGAAAGTCGCCCCGGACAGGGAGTTGTGGTTGTCGATTCAGGAACAGCAATAACCATCGATGTAATTTCTCCGGCCGGAGAATATTCGGGTGGAGTGATTTTGCCGGGACTTCAGATATCCATTGAAGCTCTGTCCCGAAACACTGCAAAATTACCTCGATTCGAACTCAGGCGTCCTGAGAGTGCTCTTGGACGCAACACCGTCACAAGTCTTCAATCCGGAATGTATTACGGTTATTCAGGCATGGTGGACAGAATTGTAAATGAACTGAAAAAAGAGCTTTCTTTCACCCCGTTTGTAATTGCAACAGGAGGACTTGCAGGTGAGCTTGCAGAATCCTCTTCAACCATAGAAACATATGAAAGAGATCTTACAATAAAAGGTCTTAATATTTTCGCAAAAAGAATACGGAGAAAACATGTGGAAAAAAGCGAATAACGATCAACAGAAGCTGGCCATACTGAACCAGCTTCTTCCCATAACAAGAGATGACTGGATTAAAGCATCCATATCATACTGTGGCTCTGACAACGATGAGGTTTCCCGTACAGCTGAAGGGAACATGGATCAAATATCCCTGCAGGAAATAGTTAAAGCTATGGAGGATGAAACCGTACAGAAAAAACTTTCAAGAACTTTCATGAAAGCCGCCGCTCAAAAAGGCTCTTATACTGTGGTTTTAAAAATAGTGAACCTGAAAAGAGCACGGAAATCATGGGCCTCTGTTTTAATAGGAATCAAAAACAAAGCGATGTGGGAACAGCTTGTCAGAAATGATGATTTTATAATTTTCGCTCAAAAAAAAGCCCTGGAAATAGAAGAGTTTTTAAAAAACTGGAATACTCCCCTACACACCACATTTGTTGAACATATGGGGTACAGCACACTCGAAGAGGAAGAAGAGGAACCCGTTGAAGAAGAGGTTGCGGATTTTACCGAAGACGAAGATGTTGTGGTTTTTGATGAAGAAAAGGATTCTTTGAGTGAAGATGAAGACACCGTTGAACTTGATGTCCCGGATTTTATGCTTTCCGACCAGGCATTTGAGGGCTACACATCAAAAGAGGCTCAGGAAAAGCGAAAAACAATGCGTATGATAATTGACGAGATGTCAATGGGCGAGCTAACAAGACTTGCAATGACCGGAAACATGGAAGCAAGAAAACTTCTGGCTCACAATCCTAAAAAACAGATTGTCAAAGCAGTTCTTGCAAACCCAGGAATTACAGACAAGGAGGTCGCGAATCTTGCGGGAAGCATGTCAACTGACAGAGAAGTTATAGATAAAATAGCCGGGAATCGTGAAATGATGCGCAGTTATGCCATAAAATCAGCACTTGTAAAAAACCCAAAAACGCCTTTGAGAGTTTCTTTGCGTATTCTTGACGGTTTAAGGAGAAACGACCTTAAACAGTTAGCTCGCAGCAGAAATATACCCCGCCCTTTGAAAATAAAAGCTCAGAGAAAAATGAAGCGATGAATATGGACTCATTACTTTCTGTATCAGAGTTTTCTGAAAAACTCAAAAACACTGTGGAAAAGAACTACTGTTTTGTTTCTCTGCAGGGAGAGATATCGGACATTCATGAAAGCTGGTCAGGGCATACCTATTTTCAAATTTCAGACGAAAACGCTTCCATCCGCTGCGTTATTTTTAAATATCAGAAAAAGAACATAAGCTATTCTCTTAAAAAGGGACACGATTTTATTATCTGGGGAAAAGTCAATTACTATGAAAAAAGAGGTGAAGTTTCTATAATCGTAAACCTTGTTCTTCCTTCCGGTGAAGGCTCGGAAGCTTTGAAATTGAAGCTACTCAAAGAAAAGTTAAAAAAAGAGGGACTTTTTTCCTCGGAACATAAGAAAAAAATTCCAGAAATTGTAGAGCATATAGGAGTTGTCACTTCAGAAGGAGGTGCCGCCGTTCATGATATAGTTCGTGTGGCAAGAACCCGTTTTCCGTCAGTTAAAATAACACTTTACCCCGTACCGGTACAGGGAGAATCAGCGTCGAAAAAAATTGTGAAAGCTCTGAAATTCCTGGACGAAAAAGAAGAGATCGATGTTATAGTTGTCGGTCGGGGCGGTGGTTCTTCACTGGATCTGTCCGTATTCAACAATGAAAATCTGGCTCGGGCCATAGTATCTGCTGAAAAACCTGTTGTAAGTGCCGTCGGCCATGAAACTGATACAACTGTTGCAGACCTCTGCTCAAGCTTATCAGTTTCAACACCTTCAGCCGCCGCAGAACGCATTGTAAAAAAAGCTTCTGAAATATCTTCCGATGTTGATTATCTTGTTGATTCAATGGAGCAGAACATTATTCAAAAAATAAGAAATATGAACATTACCCTCGACAGGCTCATGTTTATAATGTCGGGACCTGAAAGCTGGATAGAAAAAAAGAAGCACCGACTTTCTTATCTTGTGAGCGAAATCAGCCAGCTTGCAAATAAACATCTTCAGGAATATCAAAGAGATTTCTCTGACCTTTATATTAAGTTTATACCTTTAAACCCAAAACTTCCTCTGAAACACGGCTATACTCTCATACACCAGAACAATTCAGTTGTAAGAACAAAAAAAAGATTCAGAAAAGACTCCGCTTTTTCCATAGAGTTCAAAGACGGTACTGTTTCTTTCAAAAATAAAAAATCTTAATTTTTGCATCTGAACATCGATATGTTATACTGCTTCTGAACTTTAAACACGGGAGGAAGTATGAAAGTTATAGCATTCAACGGCAGTCCCAGAGTAAGGGGAAACACATTTGAAATGCTTAAAGCAGCTTTGTCGGAACTGGCAGAGAAGGGAATAGAAACAGA
>JAWOGE010000030.1:0-4657 GCA_046497165.1 bacterium
CTCTGAACTTGGCTACCTCTTCAAGAAGATTGTTATGAGCGTTGAAAAAGAAACTCAAACGAGGTGCAAAATCATCAACCTCGAGACCCGCTTTTTTGGCCGCTTCAATATACGCTATACCGTCAGCTATTGTGAAAGCCACCTCCTGAACGGAGTTGCTTCCGGCTTCCCTTATGTGATAACCCGATATGGATATGGTGTTCCATTTGGGAATCTTGGCTGAACAGAATTCAAAAATATCAGTTATTATGCGCATACTGGGCCGCGGCGGAAAACGATAAGTTCCGCGGGCAATGTACTCTTTCAGAATATCGTTCTGTATGGTTCCCGTAATTTTTTCCATTCCCACACCCTGCTCCTCCGCCACAGCTATGTACATGGCAAGTAAAATGGATGCAGTAGAATTTATGGTCATTGATGTTGAAACCTTGTCAAGGGGGATACCGTCAAAAAGTATCTTCATATCCTCAATGGAATCAATGGCGACACCGACCTTGCCAACCTCGCCCGATGAAATGGGGTGATCGGAGTCGTAACCTATCTGAGTGGGAAGATCAAAAGCAACTGAAAGACCGGTCTGACCCTGGTCAAGAAGATAACGGTATCTTTCATTTGACTCTTTTGCAGTTCCGAATCCCGCATACTGTCTCATTGTCCAGAAGCGTCCTCTGTACATGGTCGGCTGAACCCCTCTGGTAAAGGGATACTCTCCGGGGAAACCGTATTTGTCAAGATATTCATCCTCTTTTGAAGTGTCTTCAGGGACATACAAAGGCTCTATTGTCTCACCATAGGTGGTACAGAAATCTTTTTTCCTTTCGGGAAAACGACTCACCGTTTTTCCGTAGATCTCTTCCTTCCATTTTTTCTTACGATTTTTCAAAGACATATCACTCCTCCTGTGTTATTTTTATTTTCAGACACAAAGTAAAAGATCGTCAAATTCAAGTGATTTTATACATCCATCCCGTAAAATGCAAAGAAAAATATTAAAAAATCCTGAGGATAAACAAAGGTTGTTTCAACCGGCAAACCAAAGAACTTTATTAACACAAGTTTCGCACATCAAAGAAATCAAAAAACTTTTTTGCATTCTGCTCATGTTGGAATTAAAATACAAAAAACAGGTGGCAACTATCCCCTGTGGAACTTTTTTATTTTGAAATTGCTTATTTACGGAGGATTTATGCATCTTACAAAAACCCTGCTCTTTCTCGTCGTCTGTTCTTTTTTTATTTCAGTTCAGGGATGCAAATCTCTTGAAAAATCAAAGGAGGATGCACCTGTTTTCTACTATTTTTACTCCCCCACATGTCCCCACTGCAAAGCTGCCGAAGGATATATAAAAAATATTTCTGAAAAACATCCGGAACTCAAACTGGAAAAAATCAACATATATGATTCTCAGGAAAATCAGGAATTTTATAAAAAAACCCTTAAAAAACACGGGCTGAGAAGTGGAGTACCGCTTTTTATAATGGGAGATTCCCATGTACGGGGATTCAGCAAAAAATCTGGCGGGAAACGCATAGAATCAATGATATCAAAAGAAAAAGGAAAATGAAAATTCTATAAATTAAAATCTGAATCGTTCGCTCCAAGTTTCATTGATTCTTTGATTTGAACTAAGGCGTGTTTTTTTAATTACAGATTACTTAACGCAACGAACATAATTTTCATCGTCTTGAGAAGTTGTCCAGATACCTGCAGAGTAAAAATGCACACTCCATGCATAATCTGTGTTCTCTGACTGCTTAGATGAAGACCAGAAGTATTCAGTATCTCCAAAAACGCTATATATCCCGGTATAGTCGTTTGGACAGCCGTCACAAGCATCATCCCTGCAACTTTCATAGCTCAGACACTCGTCAGTAACCCCGCAAACACCACCTGATTCTTCACTTGAACAGTTTTGTACGAGCAACCTGAGTTCGCTAATGGTTGGCAGATTCAAACCCATGTCGTTACAATGTTTTACCGCATCGCTGTATGTTAATCTTTCCGGATTCATACATGTCCACTCCAGACCTTCATGAGTCAATGGAACAGTCGTCCACGAACCATCCACACAACGCTCAAAAGAGAGAAAATCGGTACAATTTCTTATTTCCCCGGGTTCACAATCGCCAGTATCCCCAGTGTCTTCTGTTCGGCTATAAACAGCTTCATCGTCACCATACTGAATCATCATTTCATCCTCTGCTTCATTCAAGGTTACACTGCCTACATAATATGCATCACAATTGCCCCCTTCAACATCAGAACTGTAAGTCATATTAGACAAAAACCAAGTGGTGTCATCTATAAAAGTAAATTGATGTAAAAGTCCTGATTCATTGTAACCGGATTCTTCATAATCATAGTTTGCAGGTGAACTGATCTGTAATAAATCATTGTCGTTGCCGACAAAAAACCAATCCCCCATAAAAACATCGTCAGGATCAGACAACTCTATTCTGTTCAATTCCCACGCTTCTTCCTTCGAAGGTCCGGCTGTCAAAACTTTCCAATCATCTGATATTTCAGCATAAACCGGAGCTTCCCAGGGTGCCTCTTTCCAGTTTAAATACGGCTCCTCATCTTGATTTTCCGCCCAGTCGTGGGTAAGACTCAATAAAAGTTCATTATCTTCAAAAATATAAGTTCCTTTGTGTCCCGCCGCCGGCTCTCCACCGAGAAATGAAAGAATTTTAATATTGCCTGACTTATCAAGGTCAAAAAAGATTGCATCACATAGAGCATCGTCCGGACCTGTAAACTCTTCATCATAAAATCCGATCCAGGTTCCTACGATCTGATCCTGAACATCACCAGTGTTTCCCGTATCTCCAGTGTTTCCCGTATCTCCAGTGTTTCCTGTATCTCCAGTGTCTTCTTCAATATCAACAAGTATGAACGAAACTGTTGAAAAATGTCCCATCTCCATCATAATCGGATCGCCCTGCATGATCGGATCGCCCTGCATGATCGGATCGCCCTGCATAATCGGATCGCCCTGCTGAAATCCTTCAGCTGCATCTTCGTGAACCCAACTATCTTCGCGAAGCAGAGCTGCTACAACTTTTTTACCTTCAGGAACAACCTCTTCGTTAAAATCAACTTTAATAGTTACGCTGACATTTTTTTTGAATTGAAGCCCCGAAGGTCCAAATTCAACTGCTTTTGCAACCATATCGTTTTCATTCGGGAAACCTTTCTTCTTATAGACAGTGATCGTTATCTTAACATCTTCATCAAGAGCTCCTTCGGGAACCTCTATTTCCGCTTCACCGTCATCAGTTTTTATAACACCACCCTCTGAAGCTGAAACTGTTTCACTCTTCGTTGTCAAAACCTCTTTTTCAACCGTTTCATCATCCTTTGTTCCATCATCACCGCATCCAGTGAAAAAAAACAGTCCTGCAAAAACCATAACCATAACAAATAGAATCTTTTTCATCTTAAAATCCTCCTAAACATAAAATTACCGAAGGGCCTCTTTTTGATAATATAAAAAATTGTTTTGAATTTCAAGTTTTACATTTCATATATTACCGGCTGAATACAATGGCAAACTAATACTGGACAGGATTAGATTAATTCCGAATTAGAAAAACAGAAAGCATTCTTATGCAAAGTTTTGATTCATATTTTCAAGCTCCGTATTTCTTGAACTTCAACCCGGTCAGGCAGGTTCAACTTGAGGATGTATTGCTTTTTTGGGTCGTTTATGAAGGGATCTCATTATCAGAGTAGCGGCTGTCAGAAATATTATACTTGCAACAAAAGGCAGTAATATGTGTATTTTAAGAAGAAGATAGCCGGAAAAGGGCCAGATGAGTCCTCTGATACCTGTGAGGGTCACATGGGTTGCTGTGAATTGAGGTATCTCCATGTTGTTGCAGGCAAAATACATCGGCCCCAGATTCCAGCAGAGTGTAACTGCGGCCATCCCTACTCCGAAAAAAATATACGACAGATAGACAACATATTTAGAAAGTTCAGGATTTATAAAATAAGCAAAAATCATCGAAAACGGATGACCCACAAGAATTGCAAAAGCTATGACTCCCATGAAAACAGGATCTCTTCTGTCAAACAATTTTCCAAGTAAAGGTATAAGGGTTATTATAACAACTGCCGAAACAACACCTCTTCCAAAAGAGATCACAGAATAAGAAAGATTAAGATAATCAACAAGCATTATAGGAATAGCGGGAAGTATCACCATAAAACCGCCGCCATAAATAAAAAAAGCTGTTTCGTACCTGAAGTAGTCTGCATTTTTTTTGAACACTTTAACGATGGTGGGAAAAATAAGAAGATCCATTTTTTGCAGGCTCTGTTTTTCATCTGTCCATCCTTTAAATGGAATAAGAGCCAATATAAAAAGCGAAAGAAAACTGAAAGCACCGCTGATTGAAAAAACTAATATATAAACGGAACCGTCAGCATCCAGCCATCTTCCGAAAACATAAGCTGAAATAATGAAAAGAATCTTATTTACAGAGATAGAGTACGCAAAAATCTTGCCTATCTCTCTTTTTTCATAATTCATTTTCATAAAAATATTTTGAACCGGCTTAATAAAACTATGTCCCATGAAATAAAGAAGTGTAAGTGCCAGCAGTGCCGCAGGCCCTCGAAAAAAGAAGAAAAAAACCATCGGCAGTCTTGT
>JAWOGE010000144.1:0-11595 GCA_046497165.1 bacterium
TCCGTGTATCCCTTTAGTTCCTCCGTCTTCAGCAAGATTGCCGTGCTCGTTTATCCACCAGAAAATATAATCCAGGCCTCCAGTGACATAAGGTTTTAAAGGAAAGGAATACTCCGGCCTGACTTTTATTTCAGCTGTGACGGGTATCAAATAAAATTCAGTTTTATCTCTGGAAGTTTCACCATCAGGGGTTAGACATTTCCCTTTGAACCTTGTGTATCCAATACCGGTCCGGCCTGTTATTTTAACATAGTCTCTTAAAAAAGGGAGGTCCACGCCGAATTTTAAAGAAGGGAGATAGTGCGGTTTGCCTCCGGAAACATCTTCAAAGGGTGTTCCGTCAACTTTTTTGTCGATGCCCGGGAAAAAAAAGGAGTTGTTAAAAGTGAAATCACCGGAAAACAAACTTCTGTTTTCTTCGGCTTTAAGTTCACCTGAAAAAGAGAGTGTCAAAAAAATTGCTAAGATCAAAAAAGATTTTCCGGATTTTAAAATCAAAAAAGATATGAAAATAAAAAGAAGCAGCAGGCTCAGTCCTGCGGAAGGATTGACAAAACACCAGGAAACAATTGTAATAGGGGTAAGCATTATACCTGTTATTTTTTTAAGTAGAGGGTGTTTTTCCAGAAAAATTGCAGCGGAAGAACCATTTTTGTAATAAAAACTGATAAGTTTTCGGCCTCCGGGGATGTTTTTGAGAACTTTATCTCTGAAATTACGAAGTATTATGACATTTCTGTGAGAATAATCTCCGTAAACGGCAGTGGCTATGAAACAGTATTCTCCGTCTTCGCTTCCCCCTGCGGATTCATAGGAAGACCAGAATCCTTTTGTTGATATGGCTGAAACATTGATCTCAACAGCGGTTTCAGGGGAACTGTTCCCTGCCAGATCTGCGGCATAAATATAGGCTTTGTATTCATACTTTTCATCGCCTTCATCGTTGTTTATAAGGCGATAACCATCTTTTTCATCAACATAAACTGTTACTTTCTCGGAGTGATTTTCAGAAGGAACGGTTTTTTCGTATAAAAGATCAATAATTTCTTCTGTTTCCTCACCTTCATATTCAAAATAACCGTTCAGCTCTATTAAATAAGTGCCGATCTCTTCATTTTCAGGAGGAGTGATTGTTAAATATATTCTGCGGTTCCCTCCCTCGTGATTAATCTCCATTACTGTATCCGGAGGCATATTGTCATCAACAAAAGATATGGTTTTTTCTACAGTGTCGGGAATTGAGGAGGAATCATCACTGTTGTCATCATCTTCGTCATTTTCATTGTTGTCTGTATCTCCAGTGTCTTCAAAACTTCCATCGTCAATGCCATCATTATCATTGTCATTGTCACTGTCGTCTTTAACCATTTTAAGAACAAGTTTCAGGTTGTATTCACCATCCAGGGAAGTTGTTTCGTCATCTTCTTCAACAGGATCGTAAACATCTTCATCAGGTTGCTCTTCATCCGTTGTTTCAATATAATCTTCGTCATTTTGATAAATATCTTCGTCCGGAACAAAGTCTTCATCATCGGAAATGTAATCTGTATCGGGATTTTCTTCGTTATTGTAGTAATCTTCTGAAAAGTGGCGGTCTGAAAAAACTATGGGATTTGCAGTGCTTTCTCCGTTTAAAATAGATTCAAGATCTTTGCCTGTCAAAGTGAAAACATTTCCCGAAAAAGAGAGTTCTGTACCGCTTAAAACCGAGCCGGTTATTTTTTCATATTTGTCGCTGATTTCGATTTCAAAATGTGCTTCTTCAACATTGTTGATTCCGGGAAGATCAAAACTTATGTCAACGGATCCTTCCCGGTTCAGGTTGCAATGTCCGGGATCACATTTCAGGTCTGAAACATAGGTTGAGTCTTCAGAAAAAAGTATTGTTGATGTGAGGGATATAACAAAAAAAACTAATATTTTTTTCATCTCTTTTTCTCCGTAAACCGTTCAGCTATTTTAACTGCGTTGAGGGCTGCTCCTATTCGAACATTGTCTGCGGTAATCCACATATTCATTGATTTTTTATTTTGTCCTCCGTTTCCGTGGCGTATTCTTCCGACAAAAATACTGTCCCGTCCCACCGCATCAGCAGTTGTGGGATATTCCAGATTTTCAATGTCGTCCATAATTTTATGGGGCGGTTTTTTTTCAAGATGTTTTCTAAAGAGAGCTATGTCTGTGTCTTTTTCAGTGAAAACAGTTAAAGCTTCGGCGTGACCATAGAAAACAGGAACTCGAACAGCTGTTACATCGACAGGTAGTTTGGGGATAGAAAGGATTTTGCGTGTTTCTTCAATCATTTTATTTTCTTCATTTGTGTATCCGTTAGGATGAAAAGGACCGATATGAGGAATTGTGTTGAAACTTATGCGCTGCGGGAAAGTGGACGGGGTTACATCTCTTCCTTTGAAGAGTTCGGATGTTTGATCTGAAAGCTCATCAATCCCTTTCATTCCTGAACCGCTGACGCTCTGATATGTTGAAACAACAAGGGATTTTAGTCCAAAAAGTTCATCTGTTGCATTTAAAACCGGTATCATCTGTATGGTTGAACAGTTGGGATTCGCTATTATCCCGGGTGATCGTTCTGTACCAAAAGGCTTTCCGTTTACTTCCGGGACAACGAGCGGAATATTTTTTTCCATGCGGAAAGCTGAGCTGTTATCTATGACAGTGGCACCTTCTTTTGAAAAAACTTCAGCAAACTGTTTTGACACCACAGCTCCTGCACTGAAAAAAGCGAAATCACAGGGATTTTTCCGGATATTTTTTTCTGAAATTTTATTTACCGGAACATCTTTGCCTTTGAATTTAAGGGTTTCTCCTTCAGATCGTTCGCTGGCAAAAAGTTTTAAAGTTTTTACGGGAAAATTTCTTGATTCAATGATGGACAGAAACTCTTTTCCCACAAGCCCTGTCGCTCCTACTATTGTGACATCATACATAAACGCATCCTTTTACCATTACCATTAAAATTACCGGACTACAATTCAAGCAACTTTCATACCTGAGCAAATATCAGTAATTATAACAACATTTGAAAGTCTAAGAGTTCGTTGTTGTCAAAATGTCATTTTTTAACTGAAAAATTGACAGATATTTTTAGCCTGAAAAATTACCAGCTCAAAACGAGAGAACCCCATGTCAGGCCTGAACCGAATGCACTGAGAACAATAATGTCTCCTTTTTTGAGAAGATTTTTTTCTTCCATCTGAGCAAGAGCTATTACAGTGGATGCGGCGGAGGTGTTTCCGACCTTGTCTACATTTACGAATACGCGTTCTTTGTCTATGCCGAGTCGCTTTGTAACAGTCTGAATAATTCGTATGTTGGCCTGATGAGGGATAAGCCAGCTGACATCCTCAACACTTAAACCAGCTCGTTCAAGACTTGTCTTTGCAGTTTCCGTCATTTTACTTACGGCATGTTTGTATGTCTCCCGACCTTCCATCTGTGTGTAGTGTAGTCTTTTTCTGACGGTTTCTTCAGAAGCCGGTTCTGCCGAACCGCCTCCGGGAAATGTGATAAGTGGTCCGAAATCTCCGGCTGCATTTATATCATGACTCATTATACCCGGAGTTTCTGATTTGGACATTACAACGGCACCGGCACCGTCTCCGAAAAGTACACATGTGTTACGATCCTGCATATCTGTGAATTTCGACAGATTTTCAACACCTATAACAAGTATGTTTTTGTAGTTTCCGGTTTTTATGAAGGCGTCTGCGACGCTTATACCGTAGACAAATCCTGTGCAGGCGGCTTGAAGATCGAAGCAGGGAACATGTTTTGACATGCAGAGATGTTTTTGTACAAGAGTTGATGTTGAAGGATAACGATAGTCTCCCGTAACGGTGTTAACGATAATCATATCCATATCATCGGCAGACAGTCCGCATTTTTCGAGTGCTTTTCGAGCTGCCGCCGCACCCATTGTGGAAGATGTTTCATTTTCACTGGTAAAGTGTCGTTTTTTTATTCCTGTTCTCTTAGTTATCCATTCATCACTGGTATCCACCATTTTTTCAAAGTCTTTGTTGGTCATTACCTTTTCGGGCAAATCGTAGGCTGTGGACAATATTTTCGAACAGCAGCTCATGTTTACTCTCCGTTGTATGATTCAAAAACAATTACACCGTTGACACCTCCGAATCCGAAAGAGTTGCACAATGCCGCTCTTATGGAGAGATTGCGTTTGCCTTCCGGTACAAAATCCAGATCACATCCTTCTCCGGGATTTTCAAGGTTGCGAGTTTTATGTATGACACTGTTTTTTATTGAAAGTGCTGTTACGGCTGCTTCAAGTCCTCCTGCGGCTCCGAGAAGGTGTCCCACCATCGATTTTGTTGCGTTTACAGCAATGGAATCAGTATGCTTTCCGAAAACTGTTCTTATGGCCTGAGATTCAGATTTGTCATTGAAAGGTGTAGATGTGCCGTGAGCGTTTATATAATTGATTTTTTCCGGAGAAATTCCGGCAGATTCAATGGCGTTTTTCATGGCTCTGACGGCACCTTCTCCACCGGGTGAAGGTTGTGTTATGTGGTGAGCATCACTGCTTGCACCGAAACCAGTCATTTCACAATATATTTTTGCACCGCGTTTTTTAGCGTGCTCAAGCTCCTCCAGAATAAGAATTCCGGCACCCTCTCCCGGAACAAAACCATCTCTGTCTCTGTCGAAAGGCCGGCTTGCCTTTTCCGGTGCATCGTTTCGCTTCGAAAGGGCTTTCATAGTCATAAACCCTCCCGTACCTATGGGAGATATCGCTGCTTCAGCTCCGCCCGTTATCATGACATCCGCCAAACCCTCTTTAATGGTTCTGAATCCTTCAATAACTCCGTAGGTTCCTGAAGCGCAGGCGGCCACAGGACAATGCTGCGGACCTTTCATATTGTGTTCTATGGAAACAAGTCCGGAACCGAGGTTTGCTATCATCATAGGTATGGAAAACGGAGAAATACGGCGAGGAGCTTTTTCAGGATTTTCAACAAATTTTTTATGTTCAGTTTCGAAAGTGTGAAGACCTCCAAAGCCAACTCCTATGGAAACTCCGGAGCGGTAAGGATCGTAATCCGTTTCTTTCATACCGCTGTCTTTCATGGCTTCTCCGGATGCCGCTATGGCAAATTGCTGAAAACGGTCAAGACGACGAATCTGCTTTTTTTCAATACCGTAATCCTCGGGATTGAAATCTTTTATTTCCGCAGCTATTTTTGTCTTGAAATGTTCGGGGTCAAAACTTTCTATAAAACTTACACCGTTTCTGCCTTCCAGCAATGAGTTCCATGTTTCCTCTCTGTTTTTACCAACAGGGGAAATAATACCTATACCTGTTACGACCACTCTGCGCATAGAACCTCCTTAATTTTTAAGTTGGGAAGCAGTCAAAAATCCGCTGATGGAAAAATTCAGATTTTCTTTTCTATATAATCCACAGCGTCTTTGACGGTTGCAATTCCTTCCACTTCGTCATCGGGTATTTCTATATCGAACTCGCCTTCGAGTTCCATAACAAAATCAACAACATCCAGAGAGTCTGCATTGAGATCCTCTGTGAAAGAAGTTTCCTCTTTAATCTGTTCTTTGTCAACTGAAAGTTTGTCGGATGCAAGTTCAACAATCTTTTCGTAAATTTCCTGTCTTTCCATAATTTCCTCCAGAAAAATAGTTACATGTACATTCCACCGTTTACTTTTATAACTTCACCGGTTATATACCTGCTGAGATCAGAAGCGAGAAAAAGAGCAGCGTTTGCAATATCAGAAGGAAGTCCTTCCTCCTTCATGGGAATAACCTCGTGAAGTTTTTCTTTTGCTTTTTCGGGCATATCCTCTGTCATCTGTGTTTTTATAAAACCCGGGGCTATGCAGTTTATCCTTAATTTTTTGCCTGCAAATTCACGGGCCATGGATTTTGCCATTCCTATGAGTCCAGCTTTGGACGCTCCATAATTAACCTGGCCGGCATTGCCCATCTGTGCTATTACAGAAGCTATGAAAACAACACTTCCTTTTGCTCTCATAAGAGGACGGATAAGTGTCCTGGTCACATTAAATGAACCTGTGAGATTTATGTTTATTACTTTTTCCCACTGTTCAGGTTTCATTCTCATAACAAGATTGTCGGCTGTTATTCCGGCGTTGTTTATGAGAATATCAGGCGGAAAAGAACGGGAAATATCCTTGAGTTTTTCCTCTATCATCTCCCTTGAAGATAAATCAAAACCCACGAGTTCAACTTTTCTGCCCTCTTTTTCTATTTCAGCCGCAACTTCACCCGCCTCTTCACGAAGATTCATATCCGGATTTTCGGCACTTTCGAAATAGTGCAAAATGATATCCGCTCCGTTACGGGCAAAATTAAGAGCGGTCTCTTTTCCGATACCCCTTGAAGCCCCTGTTATCAATGCTGTTCTATTTTTTAAAATCATTTTTCCTCCTCATGAAATCTCGAACTGACATGTCAGTCTAATTTTCATGACTGTATAAATAACATATACTATAAAATTGTCAAATTAATTTTGACTCATCTGCAAAAAAGATTCAATTTTCACGGCAGCAGGATGTGTATATGATAAAAATGTCAGACGGCAGGCATATTTATTTTAATTTATATGCCCCCGTCATCCAGTCTGTGGCTTCATCTATTGCTCTTTCGCTCTGTTGTTTATCAACAGGATTGAAGGATTCGTTCGTCGGGAAGTAATAGTCGTTGACAAGGTTGAGTCCGAATATGAGATCTGTTTGTGAAGACATGTAATCAACATCAAACTGAGGATCAATGGTTTCGTTGTCTTTATAGATGTTGTTGATTTCTTCTATTGTATAGAGATCGCCAGTGCCGTCATCTTTCATGAACACATCGCATCCGTAAAGGTTGTTGTTCGAAACTTTTGAGAAGTTTGATGATGTGTTCCTTTCATACAGACAATAGGAAGAGGATCCGGTTTCATCAAATATTATATTGTTTTTCAGTACTATGTTGAGCTTGCCGGTGTATCCCGAACTCATGAAATTATAAATTCCCACAGTGTCATAATCCGCCGGGCCTCTTACCAGGATGGTATTATTGGATATTATTGTGTGCGGTGATTTGTTGTATATGTTGTAGGAGTTCTCAGCGTTTTCAGTCCCTTCAATTATATTGTTGACAATGAAAATCTTCTCCGATGATTCTGTGTTGAAAATTCCGTAAAAGTTATCGCATTGCGTGCAGCCTTCTGTAAGATTTCCGAATATCTCTATGCCACTGCTGTTCTTGTTGTATATGCCATAGGCGTCATTGCTGCTTCCCGCTGTTATTGTATTGTCGTGCAGCAGAACATCACCGGTGACATCTTCGTTGTACAGGCCGTAAAATTCTGTGGTGTCAGTTCCCGGGTAGTTGTCTTCACCGTAGATGTTGTTGTTTATCATGAACAATCTGTTGGTCCCTTTGTTTTTAACAGCTATGGCTACATCTCCGGAACCTCCGTTTATTTCATTATTGTAAATAAGAGGTGTAGATCCCATTGAACGGAGGGCCCGGCTTTCAGCTGTGGCTGTGTTACCGCCGTTTATTGTGCAGTTTCTTATTGTCGGTGATGAGCCGGACAGAATAGAAACAGCGGTTGTTGTGTTTTCATCACCGATTCCGATAATATTCAGATGTTCAATAAATGTGACTTCTGTTAAACCGCCGGGGAAGGTGACTTTTCCGTTGATAGTCGGTTTGTCTCCGGCGTCACCGCGTATAGAGACCTTATCAGTGTCACTCATTGAAATGTCTTGATTGTAAGTCCCGGAGGGTATTTCTACAATACATAAGTCTGAACAGGTATTGGCAGTATCGGTAATGACATCATTTATGCTGCCGTTTGCTGAATTGTATGTTACTACTGATGAATAGGTATAGTCATCGGGTTCAATGAGTTTTGAAGCCATGTCGGAATTTGTCCAGCCGCCTTTTTTGGCAATGGCTTTGATGATTGTTGGCTTGTTGATAGAAGTTACTTCAGAGCCTGGTTGTGAAGGTGATCCGCTGTCAGTAGAATATTCGACTTCTGCCTCAGAATACCTGTGGTGTATAAATACTGAGGTTCCGGAAAGGTCACCGATGACCGGTTTTGCCACCTTAAGTTCTATGGAGTTTGTTGCAACTGCCGATTCTTCAAAGCTGCTCCTGCATGCAATTGCTCTCGTTGTTTTGGAGGAATCAATTGTCAAGTCAACAGATATTGATTCTGAATCGTAAACTTGTATTTCACCTACGCAATCCTCTTCGTTTTTTTCCTCACAGTATCGCAGAACCTTATAATCTGTTGAATCATCTTCTAAATTATCTATGCCTTGGCACAGGATTCCTTCACTTTTGCAGCTATTTTCATATTCATTGAAAGAGTCGCAGTTAAGCTCGAAATCATCAACATACTCGGAATCAGCAACATAACTATATCTGATTTTAGCCTGTGAAGTGGAAGTGGAAACAGTCTGCTCCTGTTTGGTGTTGTAGATGCCGCTGGGAACGGAAAATTCAGGAGCTGCCACTTTGAACTCATAAAGAATGTTTGCATAGGAAGATGCCCATCCATCTTTGTAGGCGATAACTTTCAAAGGATACCCCCCTGAGGAAAATTCAAAGGGTCCTTCATAAAGTGTTCCGTTTCCTTCGGATGGTTCAGACCCGTCTGTTGTATATTTCATATTTGCCCCGGAAGTGTCGACATTCAATGTTACACTCACAGCATCGTTGTATGTGCCTTCGCCCGGAGTATAGGTGGGTTGGGCAACTTTCATGTAGTAAGTTTTTGTTACTACGGGGGAATCGGTCCAATTGTCTTTGTATGCTATGGCTTTTATGGTTGTAGGCTCCGTAACTGCTATGTGTTTTGAAGGATCGTTGTAGTCAAATTCACTTCCGTAGGTGCTTGTGGGGGTAGTTCCATCTGTTGTATAGCGAATTTGTGCGTCCGATGTATCCACATTCAGCTTTACATAAACAGGGTCTGCTGTGACCTCACTCTCAGGAAGCGGCTCCGGTGAAAATGTTGGAGCGGCAACTGTACCGGTTATGTCAAATGTCCGGAATACTACCGGTGAATCTGAAGAGGTCTCCCAGGTTTCGACATAGGCGAAAGCTTTAATGGTTTTTGTGGAGTAGAGTGTAAAACTGTCGGTATATATGGTGCCGCTGTTTCTGTCGGGGTTTGTGCCGTCAGTTGTGTAGCGTATGATTGCATCGGGGTTGGAAGAATTCAGGGTCACAGAAACGGACTCTTCATAGGTTCCTTCTTCCGGTGAAATTTCCGGCGGAGAAACAGAGCCTGTTATGGTATATTCCGCAGTGGAGGTTGTATCTGAAGACTCTTCCCATTCCGGAACATAGGCAAGTACTCGAAGGGTTGTATCTGAATTTACAAATACACCGGTTTCCTCATCATAGGAATTTGAACTGCGTGTTGGAGCAGTGTTGTCTGTGGTGTATGTGATGACTGCTCCGGGAGTTTCGGATGAGATGAAAACATCTTGTGCCTCGGTGTAATTTCCGGCTGCGGGTGTGAATTGCGGAGCCGAAACAGCACCTGTTATGTTTATATCCGCTTCTGTTATTGCTGAATTTGACGATTCCTGCCACTCACCTCTGTATCCTATTGCTTTTATGGTGGTGGTCGATGAGATGGTGAATGGTCCACTGTAGAGTACACCGTTGCTGCGTGATGGCAGAGATCCGTCAGTTGTGTAGCGGATGTTTGCTTCAGGGGTGCTGCATGTTATTGAAACGGAAGTTGAAGAGGTGAAGTATCCCTCGGAAGGATCAATAACCGGATCAGCAACCTGTCCTGTTACGGTGTAGGTTGCAGTTGCAACATCAGAGTCGGTTGATTCATCCCAGCTGTCTTTATAAGCCATTGTTTTTATGGTGGTGGGAGAGGAAACATCAAAGTCACCGGTATATGTTATTCCGTTGGTTCTTGAAGGTGTTGATTCGTCTGTGGTGTACCTGATAATAGCTCCGGTTGTTCCGGTTGTTATTTGTACAGCGGTGGTGTCTGTATAATATCCTTCCTGAGGACTGAAGTTCGGGGTGAGCACTTTACCGGTGTCGTATTCAGCCCGGGCTATATCGGAGTCTGAAGATTCCTGCCAGTCTTCTTTGTATGCAATGGCTTTTATGGTTGTTGTCGAATTTAGAGTGAATGTTGCGGAATAAGTAGTACCGTTTGTTCTTGAAGGATCAGTGCCGTTTGTCGTATAACGAATAGTTGCTCCGGAAGTTTCAGTTGATATTGTAACATCTACTTCGTCCGGTCCGCTTCCTTCAACCATGCTTATGACAGGTGTAATGACTTTGCCGGTAATTGTATAGCTTGCGGAACTTGTGTTGGAATCCGAAGATTCCTGCCAGTCTTCTTTGTAAGCTATCGCTTTTATATCGGTGGTGGATGAAACAGATATGGGGCCGGTGTAGAGATAGCCGTGTGTACGGGAAGGGGTGGTTTCATCGGTGGTGTATCGAATAACTGCACCGTCTGTTTCGGAGGTAATAGATGTAGAAATTGAATTTGTGTAATTTCCGGAATCTTTTTCGAATACCGGAGGAACAACTTTTCCTGTTATGGTGTAGGTGGATTGTGAAATGTCCGAATCACTGCTTTCCTGCCAGTCTGTTCTATATGCAATTGCTTTGACGGTGGAGGTTTCATCTATGAGAAATTCAGATGAGTATGTAATACCGTTTGTCCGGGATGGAGTACTTCCGTCTGTGGTGTATTTTATAACCGCATTTTCTGTGGGTGAAGAAAGAGAAACGGATGCGTTATCTGTGAAAAAGCCTCCGGACGGTGATATCTCAGGATTTCTGACATTTCCTGTTATAGTAAATTCTGATGTTACAACATTTGAATCGGAAGACTCTTCCCATTCTGTTTTATATGCAATTGCTTTAACTGTTGCGGATGAATCTACATTTATAGAGCCTGTGTAAAGAAAACCGTTGGTTCTTGTCGGAGGCTCATTGTTCAGTGTATAGCGTATTTCAGCACCGGATGTTTCCGTTGTTATAACAATATTCTGTGCGTCAGTATAATTTCCCGGCGACGGAGAAATTATAGGATCTCTAACAGAGCCGGTTATCGTGTATGATGCTTCAGCAATCATGGAGTCGGTTGAAGACTCCCAGTCTTCTCTATATGCCATTGCTTTTATTTTAGTGTCGGATGATACAGCAATCGGACCGCTGTATTCCATGCCGTTTGACCGTGATGGAGTCGTATTATCGACCGTATACACTATAACTGCTTCAGCTGTTGCAGTTGTTATCTCGATATTTTCTGTACCGGTATAGTATCCCTCCGGAGGATTCATTACAGGTGTATGGACACGACCGGTTTCATAGGATTTTTCTGCAATATCGGAGTCTGAAGATGATTGCCAGTTTGTTTTGTAAGCCACTGCTTTTACAACAGTTGAAGCGTTTAAAGTAAACGGAGTATTGTATTTTATACCGTTTGTCCGGGAAGGTGTTGTTCCGTTTGTCGTGTATCTTATGAGGGCACCTTCGGTATCTGATGATATCTGTACTATAACTTCCAAGGGAGAACTTCCTTCAGAA
>JAWOGE010000224.1:0-3861 GCA_046497165.1 bacterium
ACAGCTAATAAGTAATGTCCTTATAAACTCAATTCAGGCGGTTTCCGATCTGGGAAAAAAAGCGGAAATCATAGTGTCTGCTGAAAATATTGTTCTGAGTCCCGGTGAAATTGAGGGATGTGAGGGAGCTTTTATTAAGTTGTCCGTAAGAGATAACGGTCCCGGCATACCGGAAAATCATCTTTCCAAAATATTCGATCCTTTTTTTACAACAAAGGAACATGGCAGCGGTCTGGGACTTTCAACCTCAATGTCCATTGCCGAGAGACATGGCGGAAAAATGGAGATTTTCACAGAAGAGGGTGAGTACACGGAGGTTGTTGTTTTCCTTCCTGCAGTTATAGGGGAAGCTGTTGAAAACAGGAACAAAAGTTCGGATAGAGATAACACATACAAAGGCCATAAAGTTCTTGTCATGGATGATGAGGAGCTTATAAGGGATGTCCTTGAAAACATCCTTGTCCGTTTCGGATGTGATGTTGATGCGGTTTCCAACGGTGATGAAGCGGTGGAGCTTTTCAGACGCTCATTTGAAAAAGGTGAAGAATATGATATTCTCATACTGGATCTTACAGTAAAAGAAGGCATGGGAGGGGTTGAAGCACTCAAAAACATAAAGAAGATTTGTCCGCACATAAAAGCTATAATATCAAGTGGCTATATAGGAGATGAGCTGGTGGATAAATATAAGAAAAGCGGCTTCTCCGCTGTAGTGAAAAAACCCTATTCCCTGGAAGATCTCAAAGAAGCTTTTTATGATGTTTTGAACTCTTGACATGAACACAATCGCCATGTTTTCCAACTCAGAATCGAACGATTCAGGATATAATGACTTGCAAAAAAATATGAAAAATTGAAAAATATCTTTATTGTGCTATTATGAAATTCGATAAAAGACAGGAGCGTTGATATGAAAATGTTTGTAAATGTTGCATCTGTTTTGTTTTTACTCTGTTTCTCTTCCTGTGCTCAGGAAACTGTTAAACAGCAGTCGGTCAAACCGGTGATGCTAAGCAGCAAACCAGCTAAGCTCCCGGGGTGGTGCAGTAAAAAAGAAGAATATTTTAAAAAAGGTGATCTCTTTTTCTTCATAGGAGAAACAAGTTCTGCGAAAAATGAAAATATGGCAAAAAAGATCTCCATAGCTTCTGCATTTTCCCGTGTTAGCAACTATTTTGGTGTCAAAGTTGATTCAAGCATGGTTTCAGAGGAAAGGGAGGTTGATGGAGTTTACACTTATGATATAGGAGTTCGGAGCAAACTGACCGGGTCTCCTGTAACAGTTAAAGAGTACACTCTTAAAGATGTTTATACAGAAAAATGGAGTAATGCGGGTGGTGAAAAATATAAAGTCAGGGTTCTTCTTGAGGTTCCTTCTCATGAAATTGCCCGAATGCAGAAAAAAATAGAGGCTTTGTGCGGCTGGTATATATCAACCGATGTCAACCTTCAGAGGTTTAATAAAGATATACAGACACAGACAAAACTTTTGGCTGGAAAAATGAATTTGAATCTTACTCCCGATATTTTACAAATTGATGAAGATTACGAATCAATTACAGTTGAAAAATTGGTTTCTGTTTCAGACACGGCCTTTTTTCTCAAAGTAAATGTCAGAAGCAGCAAAATTGAGGAAATAAAAGGAGAGTGGTACACCAATATTGACATAGAAACAGAATATATTTCACTGCTGGAAAATAAAGTAATTTCAACACGAAACACAGCGGTGAAAGGAGCTGCTTTTTCTAAGGAGGGTGCTCTTGAAAATGGTGTTAAAAAAGCTTTTGAAAAAATAATCGAGGAGGTCTCTTCATGAAGATAATTCCTGCATTGCTTGTTATTATTGCTACTTCTATGGTCTTTGCTGAAAAATCAGAATATGATTTTGAACTGTATCAGCTGGATGATTCTCTCTATGTTTCTCAAAAAGCTCGTAAAAAAAGTAAATTTCTTGTGGTGGATTTCTTTTCTGTTTTCTGCGAGCCTTGTAAAAAAGCCATTCCCGAGCTGAACAGGCTTTACAAAAAATATCGTGAAAAGGGACTTGAGGTTGTTGTTGTTGCTCTGCCGGCAATGGAGGACAGAGAAGCTGAAGCGGTTAAACTTGTAAACTATTTTAAAAAATATTCTCTTCCTGTGGTGTTTGACAAGTATAAGTTGACAGGTAAGAGTTACGGGGTTGTTAGTGGAGATGGAAATGCCGAACTACCTTATCTTTTTGTTTTTGACAAAGAAGGTAAAAAAATAGTTGAAGAAAAAGAAAATGAAAACAAAGTTAAATCTTTTATAAAAAAGCAGTTCAAACAATAAGCAGGGGGATTCATGAGAAAAATATTTTTAATTATCACTGTTCTTTTTTTCTGTTTAATATGTCTGGCTCAGGACAAAGAAAAAAAACAGGAGGACAGTAAAGAAGAGAAAAAAGACAGTAAGCCGGGCATAGCGGTTACCGCTTTACAGAATCTCGGCGTGAAAAAAGGACTTGAAATTTCTGTAACTGATATATTGGCTACTGAACTGGTAAACACTCAGAAATTCAATGTTGTTGAACGGATGCAGGTTGCAAAGGTGCTTGACGAACAGGGATTTCAGCAGGCCGGAGTAACAGATGCGTCCAAGGCGACAGAAGTGGGGAAACTGCTGAATTCAGAAAATGTACTCATTGGAACTTTAAATAAAATGGGTAAAAAATTCATAATAAATGTAAAAATTGTGGATGTTAAAAAAGGCACCATAAGCTATGCTCAAAATGCAGAAGCACACAGTGAGGATTATCTGATAGCGGCTTCCAGAAAAATAGTCAGAAAAATTTTGCATACGATAACAGGAAGTTATGAAGGGAAACCTCAGGAAAAAGAGATGAAACAGGAGCCCGAAAAGAAGAAGAAGAAAAGCGATATTCATAAAATGCCTGAGAAGAAAGGCAAATCTAAAGATCCGGTAAAAAATAAAGCCGGCAGTTTTTTTGATGAGCTTGACTGAAATGGAGCTGAATTTTTGTAATCTCAACCCCGTTATGAATTATGCAGGATAAGTGTGTTCGCTGTGGAAAATGTCTGGCACACTGCCCTTTCTATCTTCAAACACATTCAGAACCTTATTCGCCGAGGGGGCGGATTCTCATGGCTGAAGAGTTTGAAAACACCGAAAGTGTCAACTGTTTTGCCTGTATGAATTGTGCCGACACATGTCCCTTTGACCTGACTCCTCTGGAATATGAAAAACATTCTTTTAATTTCCCGGATGTCATGATTCCGGAAACAACTGTAAGTGTTAAAAATCTTTTCGATCTTATATATAATTTTTCAGAAAAGGCCAGTTATCTCAGAAATAAATTTAAAAATAAAACTGTAGATAACAGACTTGCGGCCTGTTGGTTTGAAAAACGAAATATACCGGTTCAAGTTGATTTTAAACTTGATTTTGATAACATGTTATTTACAAACGGGATGCTCATGAATCCTTTTCTGGATGAAAAAATTTGGATTCATGCAGGCGGGCCTCTCGAAGAAAGAGCTTTTTGGGATAAATTACTGGAGCGACATTTATGAGAAGCGTGATTCTTTCTTTTTTTCTTATTATTTTTCTGTTTTTAAATATATCTGCAAAAAAAGACAACGAAACAAAAACAGATAAAAGGGTTGATGAAAGTTCTCAGGAAAATAAGAGTATCTCTTTTTCAATTCCTCAAAACCCTGATGAAATTATGGATAAAAAGGGATTAAACTGGCTGGAAAAATCTGTAAACAGGGAGATAATAAAAGCTGTCAAAAACGAAGAGGTTACATTGACAAAACTGGCATCTTACATATATCTTCAGGTTATACCGTTTTATGTATACGGACAGGGTCCGGAAAGTGA
>JAWOGE010000234.1:0-4371 GCA_046497165.1 bacterium
TCTATTTTATTGTAAACTGTCGCTTTACTTTCCGATGTAAAAACTATTTCATTAGGGTCGATCTCTGTTTCGACAGTAAATGTTCCCAATTTTTCTTTCACTTCCGCCAGTCCATACACTGTATCGTTTTCGTAATTGAAAACACCTATCTCATAAAGAACTTCCTCACAGCTCCAGTCATCACCGGAACACTGATCCATACGAACAGTTTCCGTGTCCTTTTTTATTATTTTACGAAAAGGTTTTGAAGAAACTCCGTTTTTTATAAGAGATCCACAGTCACTGAAAACCTCTTCAATTGTAGCACTTTTAAGTTCCCAAACCCCCTGAATGTCAGGGTATTCATGGGGCTCCTGAACTGTTTCCTGTTCTTCATCCTGTGTTTCATCGTTTTCCGGAACAGTAAAATCTATATCTGTGGGCATCTCTTCATCCTGACTACCTTCGTATTCAGCATCTGTTTCATAATAGCCTGTTTCCGTGTCGGGTGTTTCTTCTCCCTGTTTTTCCTCTTCGTTATTTTCATTATAAATGTTTTCCCCGGAATTTTCTTTTTCATCTGCAGAGCTTCCCGGGCTTTCGTAAACAGGGTCTCCTATGCACGAAACCACTAAAAACAATGAATTAAAAAAACATATCAAAACAAGCCTGTTAAGCATCTTTACCCCCTCTGTTTTTTCTAAAAAAATCAAAAATATTGTACCTGAGACTTATGTTGAAAAAAGCAGACATCGTATAGGTGCTCACATCAAAATTTTTAACAGAATCACTGTCATTTTCAGAAATAGGTTCACTTCCCCGGTCTATCATACCCATCCACCGCTGTCGAACAGTCATACCTGCCGAAACATATTCGGTAAAAATAAAAACCTCAAAACCTCCTTCAACAAAAGCTTCAAAATAGCGTTTTTTTACCGGTTTGCAGTTTTCAGGATAAATATTTATATTTACAAAGCCCACTCCCACTCCCCCGTGAATATATCCAAGAGAATGGAAGGGAATTGTCCTTATTACAGATAAATCTATAAATTCGCCTTCCATTTCCCAGTTCATGAACTCCGGATATCTCAAAGCTTTTATATAGGAATAATCAAAAATTACGGCACTGTTTTTCCAGAAGAAAAAACCTGCAGAAAATCCCGGAGACACACCCTCGGCCGGAAGTCCGTTTCCATGGGTAAATGAAATAAAAAGTTCACCGGGACTTAAATCGTTGTCTTTTTCTTCTTCAGAATTGTTGTTTTCAGCAAACAGAGAAAAACAGAAAAAAATCGAAATCAATACGATTTTTCCAATCATTAAAAGCTCCTTTCGGATATGTTATGCCTTTCCAGCTGAATACAGATTACAGCTTCTCGAAACCATTTCGACCGGAATGCTGAAAAGCTACTTTTAAAGTTTGTCTGAACGCCTTGATTTGTAAATTCGAACTTCTTTTTTCTGTTAAATTCTAACCTGAATCGTCCGACTCTCTCATTGAAAAATGAAAAAACCTTCTGTTCTTGAAAAATTACAAAAATCGCCGATTAACCTAAGGGTGAACCTCAGATTTTGTGTAACTCTTCTGAATCAGAATCCTTTCCCATGTTTTCTAACTCAGAATCGAACGATTCAGGTCTAAAAAATCACGAGATTTTTGATTCATTGCTTTTTTACTCTATAATGGTACGATTGATAATTTTCAGGAGGTTTGTTGTGAAAAAAAGCGACCTGATTTCAGCCGCCATTGTATTGTTCATAATTATTTTTTTAATCTCTGTTCCCGGACTTATGAAAATTTATGAAGAACTAAACAGCGAATACGGCTTAATAATGAGTTTTTTCAAATTCGCTATTCTTGCTACAATCGGAGAAGTAATAGCACTGCGCATACGCACCGGAAAATACAGCAGACCGCAGTTCGGAATAGTTCCCCGTGCAATTGTATGGGGATTCATCGGTATCGTTATAAAAGCGGCTTTTGTTGTTTTCTCCACAGGAGTTCCCGCTTTTCTTTCCTATTGCGGTCTGGAGGTAACTTTGGAAACTGTAAACAAAGCCGGTTTTACATGGACAAAACTTTTTACAGCTTTTTCCATAAGCACATTCATGAATCTTGTTTTTGCACCTGTTTTCATGACATTTCACAAAATAACAGATATGCATATAGAAAGGACAGGCGGAACAGTGAGAGGGCTTTTTACTCCCATAAATTTTTCAGAAATATTTCCCGCAATAAACTGGAAAATACAGTGGGGGTTTGTTTTTAAAAAAACCATACCTTTTTTCTGGATACCTGCCCACACCGTAACTTTTCTGCTGCCTCCTCAATACAGAGTGCTTTTTGCTGCAGCCCTCGGAATTGTTCTCGGTGTTCTTCTTGCCATAGCCAGCCTTATGTCAGAAAAATAGCTGTCATAACCCAGTTAGTTTTTCCCGAAATAATTTTTTGTCTCTTTCACAATTACGGGTGTGAGAAAAAGAATTCCTATGAGATTGGGAAGAGCCATAAGTCCGTTAAAAACATCTGATATGTTCCAGACAAGCTCAAGTTTGGAAACAGCACCCAAGCCTATGAACACTATAAAAGCATATCTGTATGGTTTTATAGATTTTTCTCCGAATATGAACTCTATGGATTTTTCCCCATAATAACACCAGCCGAGAAGAGTGGAATAAGCAAAAAGTATAAGTCCTGCCGTTACAACAATATCTCCTCTGTAAAAACCTGCCTGAAAAGCTGAAGCAGTTAAATCCGCACCTGTTTTACCGCTGTCCCATATTCCCGAAAGTATTATCACAAGTCCGGTCATTGTGCAGACAACAAGAGTATCTATAAATGTCTGAGTCATGGATACAAGTGCCTGAATCACCGGATGTTTGGTTTGTGCCGCCGCTGCTGCTATGGGGGCACTTCCCAGACCTGATTCATTTGAAAAAACACCTCTTGAAACCCCCATTCTTAAAGTCATCATCACCGTTGAACCGAGAAATCCTCCCGTAGCGGCAGTGGGCGTAAAAGCCTGCCTGATTATCATTACAAATATATCAGGAACAAGACCTATGTTTTTAAATATTATAAAAAGTGCCGCAAACATATAGAAAAATATCATTACCGGAACAAGAACAGCAGTTACTTTTCCTATGCTTTTTATCCCGCCGAGAATCACAAAAGCCGTAAGAATCATCAGAACCCCACCACTTACAAAAGGTGAAACACTGAAAGTCGAAGAGACCGCATCAGCCACAGAATTGGACTGAACCATATTGCCTATTCCAAGAACCGCAACGGAGGCGAACAGAGCAAAAGCCACACCCAACCACTTCCAACCAAGCCCTTTTGAAATATAATACATGGGGCCGCCGCACATATTGCCTTTTTTATCTTTTTCTCTGTATTTAACAGCAAGTACCGCTTCCGCGTATTTAGTTGCCATTCCCACAAGACCGGTTATCCACATCCAGAAAAGAGCTCCGGGGCCTCCGGCCGCTATAGCAGTTGCAACTCCCGCTATGTTTCCCGTTCCCACAGTGGCAGAGAGAGCTATCATAAGAGCCTGAAAATTTGAAATATCACCAGGTTCTTTATCAGAATCCTCTCTTTTTGTAAAAACAAGCCGGAAAGCTTTAAATAACTTTCTGAACTGAAGTCCTCTCAAAACAATGGTCAGCCACAAACCTGTTCCCACAAGCATAACAAGCATGGGAGCACCCCATACAAAACCGCTTACATCGGAAAAAAAACCATTCAAAGTTAAAATGAATTCTGACATAAAAGCTCTCCTTTCCTCCTTTACATTCGTTTCAAAAAAACTTTAACAAAAAAGCTTTTTTTTTCAATATTTTACCGAATTTTTGACAAAACCTTAAATTCCTAAAACAAAATTCCTAAATACACTTGAAAATCATTCAGACTTTATATATAATGACTCGTTTAACTTTTTGATTTTATAATCTTAAATGGGGGCAATAATGAAAGTTTTATTTCTGACATTGGTTTTTTTCTTGGCAATATCCTGTGGTTCCGAAACAGGTAATAAAGATTTCAGCAGTAATGACGAAGATCTTGATCTTGAAAATGACGGAGAACAAATGTGCGAAGAAGAAAGTCTTATTTGTATTGACGATATTGTCCATATATGCGAAAATGGAGAATGGTCAGAGTGGGATGACTGTAAAGCATTGGGAATGATTTGTGCTGTAAAACAGGGAGAAGCACAATGCCTTGAACCGGGAGATACCGGAAACACCGGTGACACCGGTGACACTGGAAACACTGGAAACACTGGAAACACTGGAAACACTGGAAACACTGGAAACACTGGGAACACTGGGAACACTGGTAACACTGGTAACACTGGGAACACTGGTAACACTGGTAACACTGGGAAC
>JAWOGE010000261.1:0-2553 GCA_046497165.1 bacterium
TTTATTTTTATCTCTGAAGCTTCATAATGTCCGTAAACAAGAACAAAAGATGTAAATATAAGTGTTGTTGCCAAAAGAATTTTATATGTTTTTTTTGTTTTTATTTTTGGAAAAAAATATATGATAAACCTTCCTGCCGCATGAAAAGAAACAAACAAATATAGTGCCCCCATCCATCCGTATCCCATAAAAGAAGCTGCGGCTCCTGTTTTTTGAAAACCGGATTCAATTAGAAGCACAGATAAAAAAGGCATATAAAACACAAAAAGTATAAATATTGCTGTAATTATAAAAAGTGGTTTTTGTTTTGTAATTTTTTTAAGGGACTTATAAAAATAAATGTTAAGAAGGCCGAAGACAATTGTATATATCAAAATAAAAATTATAGTTTTCACAATAAAAATCTCCAAATATGAAAATATCTGTCTTAAGTGTAAACATACTGTATGTTCTGTCTATTTTTTTTATCAGGTAAAAATTGATTGACTTGTTTTTTCAGGCATGTAAAATAAAGAAGGTGTTGAAATAAAAAATGTCAGGGGGCTTGTATGAATTATTTTAAGTTATTTTTAATTATTGTATTATCTACGGTTTTTTTATTTTCCTGTATGCCTGAAGATGAAGAAGATACAACTTCCGGAGACAAAGAAGATACAGTTGAAAATGGAAATGGTGATGAAAACAATGAAGATGATAATGGCAACGGTGAAGAAGATGGTAACGGTGAAGAAGAAGAAGGCAGTGAAGAAGATGATAATGGTGAAGAAGACAATAATGATGACGATAACGGATCACACTATAATGAATGTGAACCCGGAGAAACGCAGGAATGTTATGAAGGGCCGAGCGGAACAGCCGGAGTTGGAATATGTAAAAAAGGTGTGGCTACATGTTTTGATGATGGTGCAGGTTGGACGGAATGTGAAGGCCAGGTTCTGCCGGAACCTGAAATATGCGGAGATGATATAGATCAGAACTGTGATGGTCAGGATTGGATAAAAGGCGGAGAAATGGATGTTGATATAGATGGAGATGGATACACATATTGTGATGGTGACTGTTGCGAACTTCCTTACGAATGTCCGGAAACTGAACCTGAGAGGGTAAATCCCGGGGCTCATGATTTTCCCAACGACAGAGATGATAATTGTAACGGAGAAGTGGATTCTCCGAGAAAGCTTTGTGACAGTGATATAAGTCCCGACACGACAGATCCTTCAGATCTTGCAAAAGCTATGGATATATGTCCTGTAACAGAAAATAAGCCTTATGGTCTTATCAGTGCGGAAATTTCATTTCCCGACGGAACAGGTAAGGGTGAAGTTCCTGAAAACCAGTATTCTGTTTTAACATCCTTCGGTGACACCGTTGTTCCCAATACAGGAAGTGCTTTTGTCGCTCTTTCTTCAGGAAACGCCACTGATCCCATAGGCGAACCGAGTGTAGATAATGAAACAAGTTCAGGATCTCCTCAGGATTGGTACAATGCCAACGGTAATAAATACCCCACACCTCCCGATTGCGGTTTTGCAACACAGGATAGCGGAGATCCGGCAAATGATCCTGTTATGTTGAGTTTAAAAGTAAAAGCTCCTGTTAACGCAGAATCTTTCAGTTTTGATATCTATTTTTTCAGCATAGAGTTCCATGATTATGTCTGTTCTCAATATAATGATTTTTTTGTGGCTCTGCTTGATTCTGACTTTGAGACTGATAATCCTGAACATGCTAATCCTGAAGATAAAAATCTTGCAATGGATGAAAACGGCAATCCTGTGGGTATAAATCTTGCCATGAACGGTCTTTTTACTGTCTGTGACCATAAACCGATGATTGCACCTCAAAAAACTAAATACTGTGAAGGTTCCGGACCGCTCAACGGAACAGGGTTTGAAGGTCATGGTGCCACAGGCTGGCTTACAACAAGAGGAAATGTAATACCCGGAGAAGAGTTTGAACTCAGACTTGCAATATGGGATGCGGGAGATCATGTTCTTGATTCCATGATAGTAATAGATAACTGGCAGTGGCAGGAAACGGCTGAAAAACCGGGAACCGATAAAAGATAGAACTGTTCAGGTTTAATATCTTTTTTAAAAAATTATGATTTTTGTTAAGTAATATTTGCTACTTGTAATATATTTGTTGATTTTTTATTGTAAAGGAGTATGATTTTTGAAGAAACACTTAACATGGGGGTAGGTATGCAAAAAGTAATTATTTATATTACATTAATTTTAATATTTTCATTCTTGGGAGCAAGAGATATTATTATTACAATGAAAGGTGGAAAAACAATAAAAGGTCATCTTGAAAAGATTACAGTTTCTGAAGATGACGAATCGTCTGAAACTGGATTTTTGACTGCTCAGCAGGGACAGTCTGAGCTTAGATTTCCCGTTAAAAAAATAGAAGAGATAACATTTAAATCAAAAGATAAAACATCCTGTTTTAAAGACAGTCGCTATGCTCCCATTAGAAAATTTTGTGCTGTGAAATCCACTTTTATTTTAAAACCTGTGGAAAAAATGTCGGGACCGGTCATAGAATTAA